>NZ_JANLGL010000395.1:0-2701 GCF_024655625.1 Pseudomonas sp. 18.1.10 | reverse complement strand
ACAGCGAATACGGTGTGTCAGTCGAAATATTGGTGACTGACACGCCGCCTTCGCGAGCAAGCCCGCTCCCACATTAGCCTTCACCTGATTCAAGAAGTAATGCTTAACCCCAAACTCCCGCTTGCGTCGTTTCACCGCGCTCACTAACGTAGCGCCTTTACTGACGCTACCCCCCGCAGGAGCTTTGCCATGGCCTCGCCAGCCCTCTCACATTTTCTTCCCCGGTTCGGCGTTGCCGCGGCAGTGGCCAGTGCGTTAAGCCTGGCCGGTTGCCAGCTCCAGAGCACCCAGGACACCCTGCCACCGGTCGCCGGTGTGCAACCGATCAAAGGCCTGGCACAGAATGTGTCGGTGCGTCGCAATGCCCAAGGCATGCCGCTGATCGAGAGCAATACCTTCCACGATGCGCTGTTCAGCCTCGGTTATGTACACGCCAGCGACCGCATCACCCAGATGGTCACCCTGCGCCTGCTGGCCCAGGGCCGTCTGGCGGAAATGTCGGGCCCTGATGTACTGGATGCCGACCGTTTCATGCGTGCGGTCAACCTGAAAAAAAGCGCCGGCGAGCTGTATAACGCCTCGTCGCCGCGCCTCAAGCGTTTCTTCGAGGTGTACGCGCGGGGCGTCAACGCCTACCTGTTCCGCTACCGCGACAAGCTGCCGCCGGACCTCGCCCAGACCGGTTACAAACCGGAGTACTGGAAGCCTGAGGATTCGGCGCTGTTGTTCTGCCTGCTGAATTTCAGCGAGTCGGCCAACCTGCAAGAAGAAATCGCCTCCTTGGTGCTGGCACAAAAGGTCGGCGTCGACAAACTCGCCTGGCTCACCCCGAGCGCGCCGGACGAAGCGATCCCGCTGGCCGAAGCGGAAAAACTCAAAGGCGTGAACCTGAGCCAGATCAGCGGCCTCGCCGGGCTGGACAGCGTCAGCCAGCAACTGAGTCGCCTCAATTCGCTGGCCGTGACCACCTCGAGCAACTGGGCGATTGGCCCGCAACGCAGCCGCAGCGGCAAAAGCCTGCTGGCCAACGACCTCGCCGCCCAGCCGCAAGCGCCGTCCCCGTGGAGCTACGTGCAGATCCGCGCGCCGAAATACCAGGCGGTCGGCGCCTCGATTGCCGGTTTACCGACCCTGTTGTCGGGCTTCAACGGCAAAGTCGCGTGGAGTATGAGCACGGTCAAGGGCGATACCCAGGACCTGTTCCTGGAAAAGGTCAAACGCCAAGGCAGCGCGTTGTACTACGAGAACAACGGCAAATGGCTACCGGCCGGTGTGCGCAACGAAACCTTCTTCGTCAAAGGCCAACGTTCGATTCGCGAAGTGGTGTACGAAACCCGCCACGGCGCCCTGCTCAATAGCAGCCAGGCCCTCACCACAGGTTTTGGCCTGGCCCTGCAAACCGCCGACTTCAAGGACGACAAGAGCCTGGATGCGTTCTTCGACCTGTCCCGCGCGCAAAACGCCGGCAAGGCTTCGGACGCGACCCGCGAGATCCGCGCCATCGCGTTGAACATGGTGTTCGCCGATGCCAGCAACATTGGCTGGCAAGTCACCGGGCGTTTCCCCAACCGCCGCGAAGGTGAAGGCCTGCTGCCTTCGCCGGGCTGGGACACGCGCTTTGACTGGGACGGTTACGCCGACGCGATGCTACACCCCTATGACCAGGACCCGGCCCAAGGCTGGATCGGCACCGCCAACCAACGCACCGCGCCACGCGGTTATGGCATGCAACTGTCCAATTCCTGGGACGCCCCGGAACGCAGCGAACGCCTGGCGCAACTGGCCAACGCGGGCAAGCATGACACCCGCAGCATGATCGCCATGCAATACGACCAGACCACCACGTTCGCCGCCAAGCTCAAGACCCTGTTCCAGGCGCCGGGCATGGCCCAGCCGCTGAAGCAGGCGATCGATGCCTTGCCAGCGGCCGAACAGGCCAAGGCGCGTGAGGCGCTGGGTCGCTTGATGGCGTTCGACGGTCGCCTGGTATCCACCTCCGCCGACGCGGCGATCTACGAGCTGTTCCTGCAGGAAAGCGCCAAGCAGATCTTCCTCGACAAGCTCGGCCCGGAAAACAGCGCCAGCTGGAAGGCCTTTGTCAGCACGGCCAGCCTGTCCTACGCCGCCACCGCCGACCACCTGCTGGGTCGCGAAGACAGCCCGTTCTGGGATGACACGCGTACCCCGCAGAAAGAAGACAAACCGGCGATCCTGGCGCGCACCCTCGCCGCCGCGATCAGCGCCGGCGACAGCCAACTGGGCACCGACCACAAGGCCTGGCAGTGGGGCAAGTTGCACAGCACCACCTGGAAAAACAGCCAGGGCCAGGTGATTCGCGGCCCGCTGGCGTCCGGTGGCGACCACAACACCTTGAACCCGGCGCCGTACAGCTGGGGGCAGGACTTCAACACCACGCAGGTGCCGGCGTTGCGCATGATCGTCGACTTCAGCCAGGTGGAGCCGATGACCGGCCAGGGTGGCATCGGCCAATCCGGCAACCCGGCCAGCCCGAACTATGCCAACGGCATCGACCCGTCGCTCAAGGCGCAATACCTGAGCTTCCCGATGCAGCCGCAGAATTTCGAGAAGGTGTATGGAAAAGCCAGGTTGACCCTCACACCCGGTAAGTAGCTGAAGAAACCGGATCAAACTGTGGGAGCGGGCTTGCTCGCGAAGGCGGTGGATCAGTCGATGCAAATGT
>NZ_JANLGL010000394.1:0-2782 GCF_024655625.1 Pseudomonas sp. 18.1.10 | reverse complement strand
GTTCGCGGCTGGTGGTGGCGGCGCCCGGCGATCATCGCGATCCGGCCAAGCTGATCCAGCTGATTAACACCGAACAGATCAGCACCTTGCACTTCGTACCGTCGATGTTGCAGGCGTTCCTGCAGGATTCGACCGTGTCCACCTGCCAGAGCCTGCAACGCATCGTGTGCAGCGGCGAAGCCCTGCCGGTGGACGCCCAGCAGCAAGTCTTCGCCAAGCTGCCCCGGGCCGGGCTCTACAACCTCTACGGCCCGACCGAAGCCGCCATCGACGTGACCCACTGGACCTGCACCGACGAAGGCCGCGACGCCGTGCCGATTGGCCGGCCGATTGCCAACCTGGGTTGCTACATCCTCGACAGCAATTTCGAACCGGTGGCGGTTGGCGTCCTTGGCGAGTTGTACCTGGGGGGTGTTGGCCTGGCCCGTGGTTATCACCGCCGCCCGGCGCTGACCGCCGAACGGTTTATCGCCCATCCGTTCGTTGCCGGTGAGCGGCTGTACCGCACCGGCGACCTGGCGCGCCACCGTGAAGACGGCGTGATCGAGTACGCCGGGCGCATCGACCATCAGGTCAAGCTGCGCGGTTTGCGCATCGAGTTGGGCGAGATCGAAGCGCGCCTGCTGGAACATGCCTGGGTGCGTGAAACCGCCGTGCTGGCGGTGGAAGGCAAGTACCTGGTGGGTTATCTGGTCCTGCAAGACGCCGCCGACGATTGGCGCGACGTGCTCAGCGCGCACCTGGCGCGGCACCTGCCGGACTACATGGTCCCGGCGCAGTGGATGCTGCTGGAGCAAATGCCCCTGAGCCCCAACGGCAAGCTGGACCGCAAGGCCCTGCCCAAGGTCGACGCCAACCAGCAAGCCCGTGAGTACCGTGCCCCGCATACCGAACTGGAACAGCAGATCGCCGCGATCTGGGCCGAGGTACTGGACGTGGAGCGTGTCGGCCTCAACGACAACTTCTTCGAACTCGGCGGGCATTCCCTGCTGGCGACCCAGGTGGTGGTACGCCTGCGCGAGCAGTTGCACGCCGAATTCGATGTCAAATCGATTTTCACCGCGCCGACCCTGGGGGATTTCAGCGCCGTGGTTGCGTCGCAGCAGACAAATAATTCGCCCGTGCAGGATGCATTGGCTAAATCCTTGGAGGCCCTCAAACGTCTATCAGCAGAAGATCTGGATAAATTGATTTCCTGAGGGGCGTGGCGTGCAAGCATTAATCGAGTCGGTGGGTTCACTTTCTGCGCAGCAAAAGAAAGCGTTGGCGGTAATGCTCAAGCAACAAGGCATCAACCTGTTTGAGATTGCCCCGGTTTTCAAGCGCCAGGAGGGTGAGTCGCTACGACTCTCATATGCGCAGGAACGCCAGTGGTTCCTGTGGCAATTGGAGCGTGACAGCGCGGCGTACCACTTGCCCCGGGCCTTGCGCCTCAAAGGCCGCCTCGACCGGGCGGCCTTGCAGCGCAGCTTCGACACGCTGATTGCCCGCCACGAAAGCCTGCGTACCCACCTGCATCAGGACGTCGACCAGGTGCTGCAAGTGGTCGCGCCCGAGTTGCCGCTTGAGATCGCCTGCGAGACGGCTGGCGCTGCTGATCTGGAGGCGCGGGTGCAAGCTGAGGTCGCCCAGCCTTTCGACTTGCAACAAGGCCCGCTGCTGCGGGTCAAGTTGCTGCAACTGGCGCCGGACGAGCACGTGCTGGTGCTGGTGTTGCACCACATCGTTTCCGATGGCTGGTCCATGCAGGTGATGGTTGATGAGCTGGTGCGTTTGTACGTGGCCTACAGCCAGGGCCAGGACTTGCGCCTGCCGGAGTTGCCGATTCAATACCCGGACTACGCCCTGTGGCAGCGCAGTTGGATGGAGGCGGGTGAAAAAGAGCGGCAGCTGGGGTATTGGTGCGAGCAATTGGGTGGCGAGCAACCGGTGCTGCAATTGCCGTTGGATTATCCACGCCCGGCGGTGCAGAGCTATCGCGGGGCACGCCTGGAAGTGGGGCTGGATGCGGCGCTGGTCACCGGCCTCAAGGCGTTGGCCCAGCGCGAGGGCGTGACCCTGTTCATGCTGTTGCTGGCCTCGTTCCAGACCTTGTTGTATCGCTACAGCGGGCAGTCGGATATTCGTGTCGGTGTGCCGGTGGCCAACCGCAATCGCGCAGAAACCGAGGGATTGATCGGCTTCTTCGTCAATACCCAGGTGCTCAAGGCCGACGTCGACGGGCACATGACCTTCAGCCGGTTGTTGGCCCAGGTCAAACAGCGCGCTCTCGAAGCCCAGAGTCATCAGGACTTGCCGTTTGAACAACTGGTGGAAGCGTTGCAGCCGGAGCGCAGCCTGAGCCACAACCCGTTGTTCCAGGTAATGTTCAACCATCAGGCCGAAGGCCGCCGCGTGCGTGGCGAGCAGCAATTGCCCGGCCTGAGCGTGGAAGCGCTGGAGTGGGACAGCCAGAGCGCACAGTTTGACCTGAGCCTGGACACCCAGGAATCGCCCGAGGGCATCTGGGCCTCGCTGACCTACGCCACCGATCTGTTTGACGCCGCCACCGTGCAGCGCATGGCCGAGCATTGGCAAACCTTGCTGCGCGCCGTGGTTGGGCGCGCCAGTACACGCGTCGCGCAGCTCGGCCTGCTGGTGGATGCCGAGCAGCGTCAGCTTTTACAGGGCTGGAACCGCAGCGGGGCGGCCTTTGCGGATGTCGCAGGGGTTCACGGCCTGTTTGCTGCCCAGGCACAGCAACGCCCCGACGCGATTGCCCTGTGCCTTGGCGAGCAGTCGA
>NZ_JANLGL010000393.1:0-2785 GCF_024655625.1 Pseudomonas sp. 18.1.10 | reverse complement strand
TCGACCGCATTCCCATGTTGGAACTCGGTCAACTGTGGGAGCGGGCTTGCTCGCGAAGAGGCCCTGGCAGGCGCTAAATAACCTCAGGCCTTACCGGTAATCTTGCGGTACTTATCCATCAACTGCTCTTCCGTCTCCGGATGCGCTTCATCCAACGGAATGCAATCCACCGGGCAGACCTGCTGGCACTGCGGTTCGTCATAGTGGCCGACACACTGGGTGCACAGGTTCGGGTCGATCACGTAGATCTCTTCGCCCTGGGAGATGGCAGCGTTCGGGCACTCGGGTTCGCAGACGTCGCAATTGATGCAATCGTCGGTGATTATCAGGGACATGGAAACTCCTGCCAGGGCTGTCAGCCAGGGCATCTGAAAACTAATGCGCGCAATTGTGCCGCATTGGCGCCCGCAGTGCGAGCCTGTGGCAAACACTAGCGACGAGCGCAGCCTCTGTGGCGAGGGAGCAAGCGCCCTCGCCACAGTGAGTGTTACTTCTTGAAACGCAACGTCAGCGCATCGGCCACGGCTGGGTGGACGAACTTGGTGATATCTCCGCCCAAAGCGGCGATTTCACGGACCAACGTCGAGGAAATGAACGAATAACGCTCCGACGGCGTGAGGAACAGGCTTTCCACGTCCGGCGCCAGTTGGCGGTTCATGTTGGCCAGCTGGAATTCGTATTCGAAGTCCGACACCGCGCGCAGGCCGCGCAGGAACACATTGGCGTTCTGCTCTTTGGCGAAGTGCGCAAGCAGCGTGGAAAAGCCCACCACTTCCACGTTGGGCAGGTGCTTGGTGACCTCACGCGCCAGTTCCACGCGCTGTTCCAGGGGAAACAGCGGGTTTTTCTTGGGGCTGGCTGCGACCGCGATGATCACATGGTCGAACAAGCGCGAGGCGCGTTCGACCAGATCGCCATGGCCTTTGGTAATCGGGTCGAAGGTACCTGGGTACAACACTCGGTTCATCGCGTCGTCCTGGCGGAGTCCGTTGGGGAACCGGATGGTATCGCAGCCATCCCGGTCGGCCAAGTCGACTTATGTAGATAGACGCCGCGTATCTGCTGTTTTTTCACGCTGTTTTCAGACGTTCGGCCAAGGCGGTCGCCAGTTGTGCGGTCAATCCATACACCGACAATTGCGGGTTGGCCCCAATGCTGGTGGGGAACAGCGAGCCGTCGTGGATCGACAGGTTGCGCAATTGATGATGACGCCCGAGGCTGTCGGCCACCGCGTTTTTCGGGTCTTCGCCCATGGCGCAACCGCCCATCACATGGGCGCTGCCCAGGCAGGTGCGGTGCAGTTCCAGGTTGAGGTCGTCGATCATTGCGCGGGCTTCGCCCAGGGTTTTCACGTAGCGCGCATCGTGGTGCAGCGGCTTGACCGACTTGGCGCCCGCCGCGAACTGGATCTCGGCCATGCTGTGGAAGGCCCGGCGCAGGCCGTCCCAGGCGTAGTCCGAGACCTGATAGTCGAGCACCGGCGTGCCGTCGCCGCGCAGATCCACGGTGCCGCCGGGGCTGTCGGGGTGGAAACCGTCCCGCAGCAGCGCGAGCATGGCGTGGGTGTTGGGCAGTTGGCTCATGTCTAGGGCGTTCTGTTCGCCATAGCCGCCCAGCAGGGTGCTGGCCAACGCGGGATGTAGGGGCGGAGCTTCGAGCTTGTACGACATTTTGCCGGTGGTGCCGTCCTGCCATTGAAAGTGGTCGGAATAGATCGACTGCGGCGCACCGTAGAACGGGTTGATTACCTCGTCGAACAGCCCCGCCGAGAAGTTCACCAGGTGCAAAAAGGTCCGTTTGCCCACCCGCGAATGCGGGTCGGGGGCGTCTGAGCGCATCAGCAGTGCCGGGCTGTTGATACCGCCGCCGGACAGCACGTAGTGCTTGGCTTTCACCGTGATCTTGCGGCCGGTGGGCGCCACGCACAGCGCGTCCATGGCCACGCATTCCAGGCTGCTGATGGTGTCGCCGCTGAATTTCAGGCGTTCGGCGCGGGCCAGGTAGAGCAGCTCGCCGCCGGCTTCCAGGGTGGATGGGATGGTGGTCACCAGCATCGATTGCTTGGCGTTGACCGGGCAGCCCATGCCGCAATACCCCAGGTTGAAGCAGCCACGCACATTGCGCGGGATCACATGCCAGCTGTAGCCAAGCCTTTCGCAGCCTTTGCGGATCACGTCGTTATTGGGGTTGGGCGGCATGGCCCACGGCGCGATACCCAGGCGTTGCTCCATTTTTTCGAACCACGGCGCCATCTCGGCGCTGCTGTGGCCCTTCACCGCGTATTCGCTGGCCCAGTGGGAAAGAGTGGCGTCCGGCGTGCGAAAACTCGACGTCCAGTTAATCAGCGTGGTACCGCCCACGGCCCGGCCTTGCAGGATGGTGATCGCGCCGTCCTTGCTCATGCGGCCGATGCCTTCCTGGTACAGGCTGGTGTAGGCCTCGTCCTCCAGCAGCTTGAAATCGCTGCTGGTCTTGAGCGGGCCTTCTTCGATCAGCAACACCTTGTAGCCGGCGGCGCTGAGGATCTCGGCGGTGGTGCCGCCGCCGGCGCCACTGCCGATGATGGCGACGTCGGCTTCCAGGGTGAGGTCGCTGTCGAGGGCGGCGCCGTTATGGGTTTTCCAGCCACGGGCGAGGCCTTCACGGAACAGATCGGGTACGGGCATAGGAATGCACTCTTGTTGTTATAGGTGTCGGTCGCTACGAAGTTGCAATCTAAATGTGGGAGCGGGCTTGCTCGCGAAGGCGGTGGGTCAGTCACTGCCTTCTTCACTGATGCACCGCT
>NZ_JANLGL010000392.1:0-2789 GCF_024655625.1 Pseudomonas sp. 18.1.10 | reverse complement strand
AAGATGTTCCAACTGAACCACCGCATTCGCGAGCAAGCCCGCTCCCACACAAGCCAGCTCCCACAGTTTTGACCGTATTCCAGGCCCAATAAAAAACGCCGACGCTGTAGAAGCCGTCGGCGTTGAAACCTTGAAGGGGGTTTTGGGTTACATCAGAACGCTGGCAGCACCGCGCCGCTGTATTTTTTCTCGATGAAGGCTTTGACTTCCGGGCTGGTCAGGGCCTTGGACAGTTTCTGGATCGCATCGCTGTCCTTGTTGTCCGGGCGTGCCACCAGGTAGTTCACATACGGAGAATCAGCGCCTTCGATCAACAGCGCGTCTTTCGCCGGGTTCAGACCGGCTTCCAGGGCGTAGTTGGTGTTGATAAGGTCCAGGTCAACCTGGTCCAGCACGCGTGGCAGCAAGGCCGATTCCAGCTCTTTGAACTTCAGGTTCTTCGGGTTGCTGGCGATGTCTTTCGGCGTCGCCAAGGCGTTTTTCGGGTCTTTCAGGGTAATCACGCCAGCCTTTTGCAGCAGCAACAGGGCGCGGCCGCTGTTGGAGCCTTCGTTCGGGATGGCCACGGTGGCGCCATCTTTCAGCTCGGAGATGTTCTTGATTTTTTTCGAGTAGGCGCCGAACGGTTCAACGTGTACGCCGACCACGGTGGTCAGGTTGGTGCCTTTACCTTTGTTGAAGTTTTCCAGGTACGGCAGGGTCTGGAAGTAGTTGGCGTCCAGGCGCTTCTCGGCCACTTGTACGTTGGGTTGTACGTAGTCGGTGAAGACTTTGATCTGCAGGTCCACGCCTTCTTTGGCCAGGGTTGGCTTGATGAGCTCAAGGATCTCCGCGTGCGGGATCGGCGTGGCGGCAACCACCAGTTTCTCGTTGGCTTGGGCGAAGCTTGCAGTCAGGGCAGCCGCCAGCGCGGTAAACAACAGAACCTTTTTCATGCAGTGTCCTTAATTCCGGGGCGTCGGTGACGGCCGCTTGTTATGTGGTGTGCCAGCGATGTGCTATCGCGGCGTGAAACGGACAATACCTAGATTTTTTATTCCCGAACAATATCTTTTATTCACTTTGATATTCCATTTTGCTCATGTAGGAATTTTCGTAAGGTTTCCTGCTCAGCCGGGCTGGCACTGTTGAAGATCCGCTGCAACTGCTCCAGCGGCGAACCCGCCACCGGCAGGTTCAAATGTTCGGGCAGGATCTCGTCGCCACTGCTCACCAGCAACGCAAAGTGAATAACGTTTTCCAGCTCACGGGTATTGCCCGGCCAGCTGTGCTGTTCCAGCACCTGCTGGGCTGCATCGCTAATCAACGGCACGGGCAAGTCCAGGCGCTGGCTGTAGATACCGAGGAAATATTCCGCCAGGGACAAGATATCGCCCACCCGCTCGCGCAGCGCCGGCAGTTCCAGCTGGCCTTCGCTCAGGTAATGAAACAGGCGCTCATGAAACTTGCCCGCCGCCACGGCCTGGGCCAGGTCGATGCTGGTGGCGGCGACCAGGCGCACGTCCACCGGACTCGGCTGATGGGCGCCGACGCGCGTCACTTCGTGGTTTTCCAGGGCGGCGAGCAATTTGACCTGGATCGGCAGCGGCAAGTCGCCGATCTCGTCCAGGTACAAGGTGCCGCCGTTGGCTGAACCAAACCAGCCGGCCCGGCTGCTGGCCGCGCCGCTGTGGCTGCCGGCGGCGTAACCGAACAGCTCGGCGTCGGCATAAGTCGGGCTGATCGCGCCGCAGTTGACCGAGACAAACAAGCCGCCGCGATCGCTGCCACGGTGAATGTGCCGCGCCAGCAGCTCCTTGCCGCTACCGGTCTCGCCGCGAATCAGCACGGGCAAGGCGCGCGGCGCGAGGCTTTCGAGGTCTTCGCGCAGCTGGCGCGAACGAGGGTCGACAAACACCAGCGCCTTGGCGCGGATGCTCAGCGGGCTTTTATCCGCGTCGGGAAAGGTCAGCAGTGGCTGGCCGTAGGTTTCATGCAGACTCATGGCAGGCTCCCGCCCCGGCTCCACTCAGGGACGGGGCGTTGAAAAATATTCAGGCACTACGGCGGGCGTGGTGCTCAAGGCGGTTTTGCAGGCGATAGAGGTAGGCAAAACCCTGCTCCCAGCGCTGATGGCCGGACTTCACATTGATATGCCCCGCGCCCGAGAGGATGCCGGCTTCGGCGCCCCACTGGCGTGCCAACTCCAGGGCCCGTGGGGCGCTGACGGCACTGTCGTTGTCGGAGCTGACCACCTGGCTCGGAAACGGCAGCAGGTCGCTGGGAATCGGCGCGAAATTGCGCAGGGCCGGCGAGCACGCCGGCCGTTCGACATCCGCCGGCGCCACCAGCAAGGCGCCACGCACCTGCCGCAGGAACTGCACGGGCGCCGTCGCTGCCCAATGCGCCACGGTGATGCAACCCAGGCTATGGGCGATCAGGATCACCGGCGTGCTGTCGGCGGCGATGGCCTCGGCCAGCGCGGCCACCCAGTCTTCGCGGCGCGGCGTCAGCCAATCGGCCTGCTCCACGCGGGCGCTGTTGGGCAGGCTGTTCTGCCAATGACTTTGCCAATGATCTTCTGGCGATCCTTGCCAGCCCGGCACGATCAGATAACGAATCGACTCGCTGTGCATGGGTGTGCCCTCCTGCAGCGTTTAACGTTGTAGGACAGTATAGGGACGGGTTTTATATTCGTTAAGGAATAAGAAGCTATTTATTAATAACCAAAAAACTAATCCTATGGAGATCCAAGTGTGGGAGCGGGCTTGCTCGCGAATGCGGTGTGCCAGTCGGCAAATTCATAGCTG
>NZ_JANLGL010000391.1:0-2838 GCF_024655625.1 Pseudomonas sp. 18.1.10 | reverse complement strand
TCAGTCGACAAATCAGGTGGCTGACCCACCGCATTCGCGAGCAAGCCCGCTCCCACATTTGGAATGTGTTGGATTTAGAAATGGGTGAAGGTCAGGCCGACCTTGTAGGTCGGGCCGTACTCTTCGTACTGGCCGTTGTAGCTGCGATGGCCGGTGTAGACGAAGTACGACTCATCCGTCAGGTTCTGCGCCTCGAAGCTCACTTGCAGGTTTTTGGTCAGTGAGTAGCGCGCGCTGAAATCCACAAAGGTCTGGGCATCGACGTGCAGGTCATGGGCCTTGTCGTTGATCGACGCCAGCTCGTACAGGTAGGCCGACTTGTAGTTGGCCGACAGGCGCAGGCTGAGCTTGTCGTCTTCCCAGCCAAGCATCAGGTTGCCGACCGTGTCCGACTGATTCGGCAGGCTGATGTTGCGCTTGCGGTTGCCGCCGCTGGCGCTGTCAAAGCCTTCGATATCGGCGCTGGAGCGGCTGAAGGTGGTGTTGGCGCCCACCAGCAAACCGTTCCACGGCGCCGGCAGCCAGTCGAACTTCTGCGAGTAGGCCAGTTCCAGGCCATAGAGCTTGGCGCTGTCGCCGTTGGCGAAGGTGTGGGCCTCGGAGAAGTTGGTCCAGGCGCCGGTGCCGGCGAGGTCGGTGTTGTAGACGAAATTCTTGATGTCCTTGTAGAACACGAACGCCGAGACGGTGCCGGCACGGCCCATGAAGTGCTCGATGCCCAGGTCCAGGTTGCTCGATTCCAGGGGCTTGAGGTCCGGGTTGCCGAAGGTGGCTTCGTCATCGTCGATCACAAAGCCCGGCGCCAGTTGGCCGAAGGTCGGGCGCACCACGGATTTGGTCCAGGCCGCGCGCACCTGGGTGTTCTTGTCGATCTGGTAGCGCGCATGCAGGCCCGGCAGCCAGTGGTGGTAGCGGCGTTTAGTGTCGGTGGCGGTGAACACGCCGTCGGTGGCGCCGGTGCCCTTGGCTTCGAACTCGGTGCCTTCGTAGCGCAGGCCGGCAATGAAGCGCCAGTCGTCGATATCGATGGTGTTCATCAGGTAGCCGGCGTTGATGTCTTCGCGGATGGTGAAGTCGTTGACCCGCGATTCGGTCTCGTCATAGAAGTCCGCCGCGTTGAGGCCGCCGATCAACTGCTTGATGCTGCTGGGGCTGATGCCGGGGCCGTAGTTGCCCAGGCGATAATCCACAGTGCCCTTCTGGAACTGGGTGAGGTTGAGCTGTTCGTCGCTGAACCCCAGCTCGTCGAAGTCCTTGTAGACCCAGGCTTCCAGGTCGTTGCTCTTGTGCCGGCGGCTGACCTTGCCGCCAAACTTGAACTGCGACGCGTAGCCGCTCAGGTCATAGTCGCGGGCCAGGTCCAGGCGCAGGTTTTTCTCGGTGTCCTTGGTGTTCTGTTTTTCCCAGTCGACCTTGTCGAGGGTGAAGTTGCTCGCGTCGTAGAAAGCGCTGCCGATGATCGGGCGCGGCTTGTCCTTGTCGTAGAAACCGCTGTTGGCGAAGTCGCCACCGTCAAAGGTCGCGCCGGCGATGTGCGCCGGGCTGTCTTCGCTGGACTGGCTGTAACCGGCCTGGCCGCTCAAGGTCCACAGGCCGAGCATGCGTTCGCCGCCAAACACGTAGGACTGGATTTCCTGGGTTTCTTCGCGGTTTTTCAGCTTGCGCTTGCCTTCGGCGTCCCCCAGTTCGCCCGGTGCCTGCGGGTCGGCAAATTCGATGCTGGTGGAGTTGCGGGTCTCGGTGTCCTTGTAGCGGCTGTAGAGGGTGCGCAGGTAATAGCTGCTGAGGTCATCGGGCTTGTAGTCGAAGTTCAGGCCGCCGCCGGCGCGTTCGCGGCTGATGTCGTAGTCGCGCTGTTCGAACTCGTTGAGCTTGGCGCCGTCAGTGAAGTCCCAGGCGCCGCCGGTTTCGACGTTGTCCGAGCCGAAGTCGCGCTTCTGCCAGCTGAGTGCGGCGGCCACGCCGAAGTTGTCGATGCCATCGCCCAGGCTGAAACGGTTGCTGGCGGCGCCGGAAAATTTAGGGCTGGTCTGGTGGGTGTTCTTGTCGTAGCTGGCTTCGCTGCTGCCGGTGTAGAACAGGCCCTTGTGGTCGAAGGCCGAGAGGCTTTGCACATCGACGGTGCCGCCGAGGGAGTTGGCGTCCATGTCCGGGGTCAGGGTCTTGATGATCGACAGCGACTGCACCAGTTCCGAAGGCAGCACATCGAGGGCCACGGCGCGGCGTGCGCTTTCCGGGGCGGGCACGAGGGTGCCGTTGATGGTCACGCTGTTGAGGTCCGGGCCCAGGCCACGCACGCTGACGAAGCGTCCTTCGCCCTGGTCGCGCTCGACGCTGACACCCGGCAGGCGCTGCACCGCTTCGGCGACGTTTTCATCCGGCAACTGGGCGACGCCGTCGGCGTGCACCACGCTCTTGATGCTGTCGGCGGTGCGCTGTGCTTTCAGCGCCGAATCGATCGCGGCGGCCTGGCCGACCACTTCGACGTGCTCGGTGGTGGCCGCTTCGGCCGCGTTGATCCGCTCGCTGGCCATGGCCAGGGCCAAGGCGGTAAGCGTGAAGCCGACGAGCCCGGTGCGCTTGTACATGCAATCCTCCCCAAGAATCCGTTGGCGCCAGGCAAGAGGCCCGGCAACTGGGAGGGCAAGCTAGGGGTGGGGGATGACGGTTCTGTGACAGGGGGTGGCTGTGAGCCGCGTAAACCGGGGTTTTGAGCGGGTTACAGCGCACAAATGAGCTGAAATGACCTCGGCTAAAGTGTTGGAGCTGCCTTATGTGGGAGCGGGCTTGCTCGCGAATGCGGTGGATCAGCTAGAACAGCTTTGACTGACACACTGC
>NZ_JANLGL010000390.1:0-2888 GCF_024655625.1 Pseudomonas sp. 18.1.10 | reverse complement strand
AGTCAGTACATCTGATACTGATACACCGCTATCGCAGGCAAGCCAGCTCCCACAGTTTTAACCGCGTGCGGTCAGTTCGATGATGCAGCTGCGGCCGCTGACCGAGAGGTCCAGCAGGCCAGTGTTACCGTCCACTTGCAGGCAATCGTGATGGCCGAGCTTTTCGCCCAACACCTTCACCTCATCCGCCACGCTGAACACCAACACCGTCTGCGCCGTCGTGAAGAAGCGCTGCACACCATCAATCCACTGCAACCTGGCGTGATAACGCACTGGCGAATAGATCAGGTTGAAATCGCGAATCGGCCCCGTAATCAAACGACACGCCACCTGGCTGTCACCCTTGAACGCGAACGCTTGCAGCGGCAACAACCCACGCTGCTCCTCGCCATCCACGGTCAACACCATGCCCGCGCCCTGGATCACGGTAATCACGCGCTGGTAACCGGCAAAGGTGGAGAACCCGCCCGACTCGGCGATATCGGCAATCGACAGGCGCCAGCCAAACCCATCCAGGCCGCTGCCGGCGTCACGGGTGATTTCTTCGGTGCTGCCACCGCCGTTTTTCCACGGCATGCGCACGTAGTCAGTGGCGCGCCAGACTGTCACTGCACTCATTTGCTGAAACGTCCTTCCAGGCTGTGACGGGAACCGGGGTGGATCAACCGCGCGGCGGTCACCGGTTGGCGACCGGACCAGGTGCGGCGGCGGATCAACAGGCACGGCTCGCTGGGTTCGATCTGCAGCAGCTTGCACTCGGCGGCGTCGGCGAGGATCGCTTCCACCACGTGCTCGCCTTCGGTCAGCGGCGCAACCTGGTTCAAGTAGGCGTAAGGCGTCTGCTGGGTGAAATCCTGTTGCAGGTATTCCGGCGCGACCAGGGCGTTGACGAAGCGGTCTTCGATTTGCACCGGAATATCGTTTTCGAAGTGCACGATCAGCGAATGGAACACCCGCCCGCCTTCGCGCATTTCCAGGGCGACGGCGCGTTCGGAACCGGCAGCCTCTTCGCCCAGGTGAATGACCTGGCACGTGTGCCGATGACCGCGGGAGGCGATCTCATCGGCAATGTTGTGCACTTCGAACAGCGCCGACTGACTCTTGGGCTCGGCGACAAAGGTGCCGACGCCTTGCATGCGCACCAGCAACCCTTCGGCGGTGAGCTCGCGCAGGGCGCGGTTGATGGTCATGCGGCTGAAGCCCAGTTGGCTGACCAGCTCGCTCTCCGACGGCACGCGGTAATGGGGCGGCCAGTTGCCGTTGAGAATCTGCTGGCTGATCATCTGTTTGACGCGGGCATACAAGGGCGCCGGACTTTCGTCCATGTGGGCAGCCAGCGAAGACTTGGCAGGCGGAGTCGGCACAGGGAATCCTTGCAGGGGGAAAAGATGCATAGATTGCCGGAGTTTACCGAGCAGGCAAACGTCTGTATATGTATATACAAATAAACACACGACCGGGGTGCCTTGATCATGTCCGCTTTCTTTGCCGAACGCGCACTGCTGCCTAATGGATGGGCCAATGATGTACGTCTTGAAGTCAGCGCCGATGGCCTGCTGACACAGGTTGCGGCCAATGCCAGTGCAGAGGGCGCCGAACGGCTGAGAGGCCCGGTGTTGGCGGGTATGCCGAATTTGCACTCCCATGCATTCCAGCGCGCCATGGCCGGTTTGGCCGAAGTGGCGGGCAATCCGAATGACAGCTTCTGGACCTGGCGCGACCTGATGTACCGCATGGTCGGCAAGATCAGCCCGGAGCAATTGCAGGTGATCGCGCGCCAGCTGTATATCGAGATGCTCAAGGCCGGCTACACCTCGGTGGCCGAATTTCATTACGTGCACCACGACGTCAGCGGCCAGCCTTATGCCGATCGCACCGAGCTGTCGCGGCAGATCAGCCAGGCGGCGGCCAGCAGCGGGATCGGTTTGACCCTGTTGCCGGTGCTCTACACCCACTCAGGGTTTGGTGGGCAAGCGCCGAACGAGGGCCAGCGCCGGTTTATCAACAGCACGGAAAACTACCTGGACCTGCAAGCGCGCCTCAAACCGATCCTCGCCGCGCAACCGGCGCAAGAACTGGGCCTGTGCTTCCACTCCCTGCGCGCGGTCACGCCGCAACAGATCAGCGACGTGCTGGCGGCCAGCGACAAGGCGTGCCCGGTGCATATCCACATCGCCGAACAGCAAAAGGAAGTCGACGACTGCCTGGCCTGGAGCGGCAAACGCCCGCTGCAATGGCTGTATGACAATGTGGAAGTGGACGAGCGCTGGTGCCTGGTGCATGCCACCCACGCCGACGGGGATGAAGTCTCGCGCATGGCCAAGAGCCGGGCGATTGCGGGCCTGTGCCTGACCACTGAAGCCAACCTGGGCGATGGGATTTTCCCGGCGGTGGATTTCCTCGCGCAGGGCGGGCGCATGGGGATTGGGTCCGACAGCCATGTGTCGTTAAGCGTAGTGGAAGAGTTGCGTTGGTTGGAATACGGGCAGCGCCTGCGGGATCAGCGGCGCAATCGCCTGTATCGCAGTAATCAGCCGATGGTCGGGCGGACGCTGTTTGATGCCGCGCTGGATGGCGGCGCGCAAGCACTGGGCCAGGCGATTGGGCGATTGGAAGTGGGCAAGCGTGCAGATTGGCTAGTGCTGGATGGCAATGATCCGTACCTGGCGACGGCTAGCGAGGATGGCATTCTCAATCGCTGGCTGTTTGCCGGTGGCGACCGGCAGGTGCGGGATGTGCTGGTGAATGGGAAGTGGGTGGTGCGTGATGGGCATCATGCTGGCGAAGAGGACAGCCGTCGCGCATTCACACAGGTATTAAAGGACTTACTCGGTTAAAACTGTGGGAGCGGGCTTGCTCGCGAAAGCGGTGTGTCAGTCACTGCATCC
>NZ_JANLGL010000038.1:0-39374 GCF_024655625.1 Pseudomonas sp. 18.1.10 | reverse complement strand
CACCGAGTGTTGGGGCAAGAGCCCTTTGCTTACTTTGGGGCTTTTCCAAAGTGAGTCGCTGTAAGAGCGAAATCATAAGCCGCCGTTACCTAAATAATGGATATGTACACAGACAGACCGCTATCGCAGGCAAGCCAGCCACAGTTGCCATCAAGGCAGCACGATATAGTCATTTTTCTGCACGATGGGCCGATGCGGGCCTTGCTCCAGATGAATGTAGCGCCCATCCACCAGATCAATCGGCAGGCAATCATCAATATCCATCACCGCATCGGTATGAGCCTGGCCCCAGTGCCGCAGCATCTGCTGCTTGCCCAGGGCTTTCGCCTCCCGGGTGTTGCGCGCCACCACCAGCAGGTAGTGATGGGCTTCACCAAACGCGTTGGCTTCATAACCACCCAGGTTGATGAAGTACAGGCGTTGGGCGCCGGCAGCCGGGGCCAGGTGGCTGAGCTGGATCTTCCAGCCGTCCACGCCATCCACCGCCATCCATGAATCAATGTGTACACCCTTGGGGCTGCCAAACCAGGCATCGCGCAATTGCGGGTAGGTGGCTTGCAGCGTCTCCGCTACGGCGAATACCACATCGTGCACTTCGATCCTGGCCCGTGGGTGCTTGCCCCCGAGCATGACGACAAACAGCATTGCACGTTCTTCCTGGCGACTTGGCAGGCGCCAACCATACTGCGATTGAACCCTTTTGTCCGGCCAATGCCACACTGTTTATCCGCGAATTCATCAGGAGGTTGTCATGCGTACCATTGATCTGGCCGGTGTTCCGGTCCCTGTTGTCGGTCAGGGCACCTGGCGCATGGGCGAGGACCCGAGCCAGCGCCGCGCCGAAGTCGCGGCCTTGCAACTGGGGATCGACGAGGGCATGACCCTGATCGATACCGCCGAAATGTACGGTGAAGGCGGCGCCGAGGAAGTGGTCGGCGAAGCCATTCGCGGCAGGCGCGACCAGGTGTTCCTGGTGAGCAAGGTGTACCCGCACAATGCCAGCCGCAAAGGCGTGCCACGGGCTTGTGATGCCAGCCTGCAACGCCTGGGCACGGACTACATCGACCTGTACCTGCTGCACTGGCGTGGCCAGTATCCCTTGGAAGAAACCGTCGAAGCTTTCGAGCGCTTGCGCGAAGCCGGCAAGATCGGCCGCTGGGGCGTGTCCAACTTTGATGTGGCAGACCTGCAGGAACTCGCCGCTCCCGCGTGTGCGACCAATCAGGTGCTGTACAACATTGAAGAGCGCGGCATCGAGTTCGACTTGCTGCCCTGGTGGCAACAGCACCATTTACCGTTGATGGCGTACTGCCCGATCGCCCAGGGCGGCGCGTTGCTGGCCAGCCCGACCCTCAAGCAGATCGCCCGCCGCCATGACGTCACCCCGGCGCAGGTGTCCCTGGCCTGGGTGTTGCGCCAGGACGGCGTGATCGCCATCCCCAAGGCCGTGACCCCCGAGCATGTGCGGCTTAACGCCCGCGCCGCACAGCTGGTGCTGGATGAACACGACCTGGAGGCCATCGACCGGGTGTTTGGTGCGCCGAAGCGCAAGCACCCGTTGGCGATGGTCTAGCCGGCTACGGGCGTGCGCCAGTCGTCCGAGCCGGACGTGCCGGCCACTTCGTGGGTCCAGACGATCTTGCGATAGGTGAAGTGCACGTCCTCCAGATGGGTGAAGTGCGCATTCGCCGGGTCCTGGCAATTGGGCATGCGGGACTGGATATCGACGATGGTCGCGCCTTCCAGCTCGATGGTGAAGTAGTGCTCCTGGGTGCCGGCCGAGGAGGTACGGAACCACTCCAGCCGGCACTTGACCTCTTCGCCCGCCGTGAGCGCGCTGAAGAGCAGTGGCGAGGACTTGTCGAAGATCTTGCTTATCATCAGGGGCTTGTGCACACGCTGCCCGGTGGGTTGGCCGGACTGCGGGTCACGGGGAATGATTACTTGATGGCTGAACGCCTGCACCAGGATCTGATCTTCGTGGCCTTCCTGGTAGATGTTGCCGACCGAATCCTGGGTAAACGTGCCTGCCGTAATCAAACCTTGTTTGACACCGGTGATGGAGAGATACGCGGGTGTTGGCATGTCGCTTTCCTTGCCTGGTTATTGAGAGGGTTCCACGCGGTGGAGGTTGCCGCGTGGGCAAGGCCCTATAACAAGAAGCGTGCCTGAAAGTGCAGGAGCTAATGAAATAAGGGGTGGTCGGTTAGTTCTGTATAAGTTGGCGGGTAGTTGGCCAGGCTTTTTGCAGGTATTGGCTCGGATTTACTGCGCATTAGTGTGCAATTAATTGCTCATCCGGTTGCGCTGCGCATTTAAATGGTTGGCGCATTTATTGACGACTTTCGAGTTGTTCAGGCTGCGCAAAAATTTGCGCATCGCCTTGTTTTATATGGGCTGTAGGATATTCCTTAAGCCCTGTTGCGTTGCTTGCCCAATGGTGTTGGCGTGGCTAAGGTTTGCGAACTTCGCGGCGATTCAGCGAAGTTGATGCGGCACGCTGATCTCGTGTTTAAAACGATGATTAGTTTGCCCGCCCTGCCTTTAATCGTCGTCTATGGCCGCGCATGATCTACTCCGATAAATTGCTGGATTATTACCTTGAGCTGGCGCGCTCGCCTTGCTCGCTGGCGAGTTTCGCCGGCAGCGACATGCGCTTTTCAAGTGAATATGAAGCCCTGGAGTTCGAGCTGGCCAAGGCGCAATCGCTACATGGCAGCGGCCAACCGGATTGGCAGAAGGTCAGGGACGTCGCCGAGGGTGTGTTGCGCCATCACTCAAAGGATTTGCGCGTCGCCGTGTGGTTGACCTGGGCACTGCATCAGTGCGAATCCTTCCCGGGGTTGCTCGCTGGCCTGGGGCTGCTGCGTTATCTCTGCCAGCAGCATTGGGGCGAGGTTTACCCCGCCAAGCCACGTACCCGCGCGGCAGCCTTTGGCTGGCTGGTGCTGCGTCTGGAGCCGCTGTGCCTGCAAAACCTGGCGCTGCACCCGCAACGTGCCTTGTTCCAAGCCATCCTTGAACACCTCACGCAGCTCGATGAATGCTGGTCTGCGCACCTGGGGGATGACGCACCGTTGTTGCTACCGGTGCGCCGGCAGTTGGCGGAGCATCTGGAGCGCGCGGCCCCTGAGCCCGGCGCAGTGGGCGCGGTGATTGCCCAGCTCAAGCACGCCACCAGCCAATTGCTCGCGCCGGAACCCGCAATCGACAGCGAAAAAGCCGCGCACAAACGGCTGCGTATCTTGCAGGAGCACGCCCGACCGCTCTGCGCCTGGTGGTTGCGTCAGGACGCCACCGACCTGCGCGCCCTGCGCCTGAGCCGCACCATGGCCTGGCTGACGCTGGTGGGCTACCCGGATGCCGACGGCGAACGCATCACCACCCTGCGTGGCCCCACGCCCGACAAACTCCAGCGCTATGGGGAACGCTTCGACAAAGGTCATTACGCCGACTTGTTGCTGGAGCTTGAAGCCAGCCTCGCGACGGCGATGTTCTGGTTCGATGGCCTGCGCCGCGTCTGGGAGTGCCTGGCCGCGTTGCAGGCAGAAGCGGCGATGGCCGAACTGGAGGCCGACTTCGCCCTGTTGCTCAAGCGCCTGCCGAACCTGCCCGAGCTGCGTTTTCACGACGGCGTGCCCTTTGCCGATGCGGCCACCCGTGACTGGATCACGCGCCATGTCGAACGCCATCTGCGCAAGCCCGAGCCGCCGAAGGTGGCCGTCGATACGGCGGCGCAGCCGTGGGAGAGCGCCTTGCAGCAGGTCATGCCCGTGCTGCGCAAGGACGGGCTCAAAGCCGCCGTCAACCAACTCAACCAAGGCGTGCGCACTGCCGTCAGCGAGCGGGAGCGTTTCCAGTGGCGCCTGGCCGTGGCGCGGTTGTGTGTGCTGGCCGGCAAACACGAGCTGGCGAAGGTCCAGCTCGAACAACTCGACCAAGAACTGCAACACGCCGGGCTCGAACGCTGGGAGCCGGCGTTGGCCCTGCAGGTCGCGCAATTGCTGTACCGCTGTTGCGACCTCCTGCCGCAAAGCCAGGCCGTGCGTGAACGCAAGGAAGACACCCATCGCAGGTTGTGCCGTTTCGATCTGGAAGCGGTACTTGAATAGGCTTTCGAGCCACAGGAAAAAGGAGAAACACCATGGCCAAAGAAGGGTCAGTTGCGCCTAAAGAGCGCATCAATATTACGTTCAAGCCCGCACTTGGCGGTGCTCAGGAAGAGGTCGAGCTGCCGTTGAAACTGCTGGTGCTGGGGGATTTCACCGGGCGCGAGGACTTGCGCAAGCTGGAAGACCGCAAACCCATCGGCATCGACAAGAACACCCTGGACGAAGTGCTCGCCAAACAGGCGTTGACGCTCACCCTCAGCGTGCCCAATCGCCTGCAGGACGAGGCCGACACCGAAGAACTGGCCATCGGGGTGCGCATCCACTCAATGAAGGATTTCAACCCCGCGAACCTGGTCGAGCAGGTCCCGGAGCTGCAAAAACTCATGGCCCTGCGGGAAGCGTTGATGGCGCTCAAGGGCCCGCTGGGCAATACGCCGAGTTTTCGCCACGCCATAGAACAGGTGCTGGCCGACGACGACTCCCGCACGCGGGTCTTGGCCGAGCTTGGGCTGAGTAGCCCTGACGCCTGATTTTTTTTCAGTAAAAGGACACTGATGCATGAGCACCCAAATACAGCCACAGCCCCTGCAAACCAGCGGCGAACGCAGCATCCTCGACGGCATCATCGCCCAGACCCTGCTGAACGCCGATGATGAGGCCTATGGCATTGCCAAGCGCGGTGTCGCCGCGTTTATCGCAGAGTTGGTCAAGCCGCATAACAGCGGTGAACCGGTGAAGAAACGCCTGGTGGACCGGATGATAAGCGAGATCGACACCAAGCTCAGCCGGCAAATGGACGAGATTCTCCACCACCCCGAGTTCCAGGCGCTGGAGGCGGCGTGGAGGGGCTTGCAGCTGCTGGTCGAGCGCACCGACTTCCGGGAAAACATCAAGATCGAGCTGTTGAATGTCGCCCGCCAGGACTTGCTCGACGACTTCGAGGACTCGGCGGAGATCACCCAGTCCGGCCTGTACAAACACATCTACAGCGCCGAATACGGCCAGTTTGGCGGCCAGCCCGTGGGCGCGATCATTGCCAATTACTACCTGTCGCCGAGCGCCCCAGACGTCAAGCTCATGCAGTACGCGTCCAGCGTTGCCTGCATGGCCCATGCGCCGTTTATCGCGTCTGCGGGGCCGGGTTTCTTTGGCCTCGAAAGCTTCACCGGGTTGCCGGACCTCAAGGACCTCAAGGACCATTTCGAAGGCCCGCAGTTTGCCAAATGGCAGAGCTTTCGCCAGAGCGAGGATGCGCGCTACATCGGCCTGACGGTGCCGCGATTCTTGCTGCGCACGCCCTATGATCCGCTCGAATGCCCGGTGAAGACCTTTGTGTATCAGGAGAACGTGGTCCACAGCCACGAACACTACCTGTGGGGCAATACCGCCTATGCCTTCGCCACGCGCCTGACCGACAGTTTTGCGCGGTTTCGCTGGTGCCCGAACATCATCGGCCCGCAAAGCGGCGGTGCGGTGGAGGACTTGCCGCTGCACCATTTCCACAGCATGGGCGAAATCGAAACCAAGATTCCCACCGAAGTACTGGTCTCCGACCGCCGTGAATACGAACTGGCCCAGGAAGGCTTCATCGCCCTGACCATGCGCAAGGGCAGTGACAACGCGGCGTTCTTTTCCGCCAGTTCGGTGCAGAAACCCAAGCACTTCGGCATCAGCGCCGAAGGCAAGGACGCGGAGTTGAACTACCGCCTGGGCACGCAGTTGCCGTACATGATGGTGGTCAACCGCCTGGCGCACTACCTCAAGGTCTTGCAGCGCGAACAGCTGGGCTCGTGGAAGGAGCGGACCGACCTGGAGCTGGAGCTCAACAAGTGGATTCGCCAGTACGTCGCCGACCAGGAAAACCCCAGTGCCGAAGTGCGTGGGCGCCGCCCGTTGCGGGCCGCGCGGGTTGTCGTCAGTGACGTGGAAGGCGAACCCGGCTGGTATCGCGTCAACCTGAGCGTGCGCCCGCACTTCAAGTACATGGGGGCGGATTTCACCCTGTCCCTGGTCGGCAAGCTCGACAAAGCATGAGTGTCGATCACCGTAGCCTGTTCGAGCGCCTCGAACAGGCGCTGCCCACTCATGCATCCCAGGTGGCCTGCATCGCCGTCCATCTGGGGAAAATGCTCAGCACCCGTGCCGGCAGCGTGCAGACCCGGCCGGACTACGGCTTGCCCGACTTCAACGACATGGGTTGCAGCCTGCATGAATCGTTGAGCCAGTCACGGCGGCAGATCGAGGGTTTTATCCAGGCTTGCGAGCCACGGCTGGCGAATGTCCACGTCAGGCTGTTGCCCCGTGATCGCGACCCCTTGGTCCTGGCGTTTGTGATTGACGCGCTGTTGACCGTCAACGGTATCACCCAGCCTGTCGCGTTCCGCGCACAGCTGGGTGAGGCCGGGCGGGTCGAGGTGCTGCCCGATGGCCTTTAACCGCTATTACCAAAGTGAACTCAGCGCCCTGCGCCAGCTGGGGCGGCGCTTCGCTGAGCGCAACCCGGCCCTGGCGCCGTTTCTCGCCGATGCCGGGCAAGACCCGGATGTGGAGCGGTTGCTGGAAGGCTTTGCGTTCCTCACCGGGCGCCTGCGCCAGAAGCTGGACGATGAACTGCCCGAGCTGAGCCATTCGCTGATGCAGTTGTTGTGGCCCAACTATATGCGGCCGCTGCCGGCCTTCAGCATCTTGCAGTTCGACCCGCTCAAGCACGCCGGGCCGGGCGTCGAGGTGGCGCGGGATACGGCGGTGGAAAGTGTGGTGGTGAATGGCGCACGTTGCCGTTTCCGCACCTGCTACACCACCCGGGTCATGCCGCTGCAGATCGCCGCGCTGGACTACGTGGCCAGTGGCAAGCGCGGGTTATTGAGCCTGCGCCTGGACATGAGCGCCGAGGGTGATTTCAGCATGCTGGCCGTCGACGCCCTGCGCCTGCATCTGGCGGGCGACCGCTATATCAGCCAAGGCTTGTACCTCAGCCTGCTGCGTCATCTGGAGCATATCGAACTGCTGCCGTTGGACACTGACGGGGTGCCGCTCAACGGCGCGGACGGGCAGGCGCTGGTGTTGCGACTGCGCCCGGAGCAGGTACAAGCCGTCGGGTTTGCCGAAGATCAAGCGTTGATCCCTTATCCGCAAAACACCTTTCGCGGCTATCGCCATTTGCAGGAGTACTTCGTCTTTCCCGAGAAGTATCTGTTTGTCGATATCGCCGGGCTTGATGTCGTGCACACGTTACCCACGCCCGTGCTCAAAGCCACCCGCAGCCTGTTGCTGCGCTTTGCCCTCGATATTCGCGGGCACGCGCCGCAGCCGCCGACCCTGGACAACGTGAAGCTGTATTGCACGCCCATCGTCAACCTGTTCCAGCACGACGCGGTGCCGATCCGGCTGGACGCCCGGCAGGACGAGTACCTGCTGTTGCCGGGGGAATATGCCCCCGGTACTGCCAGTGTGTTTTCCGTGGACACGGTGACCGGCTGGCGGCCGGGGGGCTTGGGCTACCAGGCCTATGTGCCGTTCGAATCCTTTGAACATGAGGGGGATGCGGCGAGCTATACCGTTCGCCAGCGTGCCTCGGCGCAGCATGACGGGTTGGACACCTGGCTGGTCATGGGCCACGGCCATGCGCAGGAAACACTGTCGGTCGAGCTGACCTGCACCAACCACAACCTGCCACGGCAACTGCAGGTGGGCGATATCCGCCAGGCCTGCGAGCAGACCCCGGAATTTGTCACGTTCCGCAATATCAGCGTGCCGACCCCCAGCTTCGCGCCGCCCCTGGACCAGGACTTCCTCTGGAAGCTCATCAGCCACATGTCGCTCAACTACCTGTCGCTGACCGATATCAACGCGCTCAAAGTGATCCTCGAAACCTACGACCTGCCGCGTTATCACGACCGGCAGGCGCAGAAAGTCAGCCGGCGCCGCCTCGATGCATTGCGTTCGATCCGCCACGAAGCGGTCGACCGCCTGCACCACGGCCTGCCATTGCGTGGGTTGCGCGTCGACCTGTGCATCGAGCCCCAGGGCTTTCTCGGCCAAGGTGAAGTGTTTGTGTTCGCCTCGGTCCTCAATGAGTTTTTCGCACTGTACGCCAGCCTCAACTCGTACCACGAACTGCGCGTGGTCAGCACACAAGGAGATGTGTACCTATGGCCACCCCGGATGGGCCAACAACCCCTGCTTTAACCATGCTCACCCGCACCATTCGCGAATACTCGCTGTACCAGGCGGTGCTGCAGGTGATCGGCCACTTGCGCGTCGCCCATCCGGTGCTGGATGAGGACGCGCTGTACGACCAACTGGAGTTTGTCGCCAACCCAGGCCTTGGCTTTCCCGGGCAGGACATTGACCGTGTGGAGTTCTTCAGCGAACACGGGCAACTGCGTGCGCGCCTGCGCCTGAATGTGCTCGGCTTGTTTGGCGCGGGTTCGCCGCTGCCGGCGTTCTACGGCGAACAGGCCTGCGCCGAGCAAACAGGTGGCAACGCGACGCGGGATTTTCTCAACCTGTTTCAGCACCGCCTGCAACGGTTGCTGCTGCCGATCTGGCGCAAATACCGCTATTACGCGCGGTTTCGCAGCGGCGCCGGCGATGCCTTTTCCGAGCAGATGTTTGCGTTGGTGGGCCTGGGCGGGCAGGCGATACGCGAGGTGACGCAACTCGATTGCAAGCGCTTGCTGCCGTACCTCGGGCTGTTGAGTTTGCGCGCACATTCGGCGGCCCTGGTCGAGACGGTGCTGCGTTACTACTTCAAGCACGACCGACTGTTCATCGAACAGTGGGTGGCGCGCAACGTGTCGATTGTGCCGCCGCAGCGCAACCGTTTGGGCCTTGCCAACCATGGGCTGGGCCGGGACCTGGTGCTGGGCGAACGTGTCGCTGACCGTGGCGGCAAATTCCGGGTGCATATCGTTGGGCTCGATTGGCTGCGCTTTCACGAATTCCTGCCGTTCGGCACGGGTTACCCGGCGTTGTGCGCCTTGGTGCGGCTGACCGTGCGCGATCCGCTGGCCTATGACCTGCGCCTGGTGTTGGCCGCAGGCGAGATCCGCGCGTTGCATATCGGCGCAGGCAATGAGTGTCGCCTGGGCTGGACCACTTGGCTGGCGCACGAGCGCGCCGACGGCGCAGTCACGCTGGCCGGCAATGTTCAATAGGGATCAAGGGTGATGATGAATATCGATTTGCAACAACTGATCCAGGCCTTGACCGCCCGCACGCGCGGCGACCTGGAGCGCGCCGCCGAGCGGTGTGTCAACCGTGGTGGCCGGGAAGTGTTGGTGGAAGATCTGCTGCTGGTCCTGTTGGAATATCCCGGCGGTTTGCTGGACAAGGCCCTGCAGGACGCCGGGGTGCCCGCGAGTGAACTGCAGGCCGTGCTGCAACCCAAGAGCGAACAGCATGCGACGCGCAATCCCGTGTTCGCCCAACCCCTGGTGCGCTGGTTGCAGCAAGCTTCGATGGTCGCCCATGTCGAACTGGGGCGGCCCGAGGTCGATCACGGCGCATTGCTGCTGGCGCTGTTGCGCCACCCGCTGGAGCATGCGGGCAGCGCCTATCAGCGCTGCCTGGCACGCCTGGATGTGGCGCGCGTACGCGACTTCATCCTGAGCCAAGCCCCTGCCGCCGGGCACGCTGTGGCGGGCTCGATGCTGCACCGTTTTACCCATGACCTGACGCAACAGGCCCGTGACGGGCGGATCGACCCGGTGCTGTGTCGCGACGGGGAAATCCGCCAGTTGATCGACATCCTGATGCGCCGGCGCAAAAACAACCCGATCCTGGTCGGCGAAGCCGGCGTGGGCAAAACCGCCGTCGTCGAAGGGCTGGCCTTGCGCGTGGTCGCCGCGCAGGTGCCGGCCCCGCTCAAGGCGGTGCGCCTGTTGAGCCTGGACATGGGCTTGCTGCAAGCCGGTGCGAGCCTGCAGGGTGAATTTGAACGGCGCCTCAAGGGTT
The DNA here is from genome assembly GCF_024655625.1 of Pseudomonas sp. 18.1.10. Classification (NCBI taxonomy): domain Bacteria; kingdom Pseudomonadati; phylum Pseudomonadota; class Gammaproteobacteria; order Pseudomonadales; family Pseudomonadaceae; genus Pseudomonas; species Pseudomonas sp. 18.1.10. The sequence continues at coordinate 29,304 of NZ_JANLGL010000038.1, read as the reverse complement.
TGATTGACGAGGTCCAGGCTTCGCCCCAGGCGGTGATCCTGTTTGTCGATGAAGCGCATACCCTGGTAGGGGCGGGTGGTCCGGCAGGTGGCAGCGATGCGGCCAATCTGCTCAAGCCGGCATTGGCCCGAGGTGAGCTGCGGACCATCGCGGCCACCACCTGGTCGGAGTACAAACGGCACATCGAAAAAGACCCGGCCTTGTCCCGGCGTTTTCAGCCGGTGCTGGTCAACGAACCCAGCGTTGGCGACGCGGTGTCGATCCTGCGCGGGCTGGTGCCGGTGTATGAGGCCAGCCATGGCGTGTACGTGCGTGACGACGCGGTGGTCGCCGCTGCGCAGCTGAGCGCGCGTTACCTGGCGGGGCGCCAGTTGCCGGACAAGGCCGTGGATCTGCTGGATACGGCGTGCGCCAGGCTGCGCACACAACTGGCGATGCCAGCTGAGGCGGCGCAGCAGTTGCACGCCGAGCGCGCAGAAGCCCGCCGTGAACAGTGGGCGTTGACCCGGGACGCCGACGCCGGGCTGCCGGTCGACGAGGGGGCCTTGCACGGCGTCAACCAGCGCGTGGAGGCCATCGAACAGGCGTGTGCGGCGTTGCCGCAGGTCGAGCAGCCGGCGATCAACGCCGAAGTCTGTCCGCGCCTGATCGCTGAAGTGGTCAGCGCCTGGACCGGCATCCCGGTGGCACAGATCGCCCAGGAACACAGTGCAAAAGTCATGGCTTTCGCCGACGCCTTGCGCGCGCGCATCCTTGGCCAGGAACACGCCGTGCAGGCCCTCGACCGCAACCTGCGGGCGGTCGCGGCGGGGCTCAACCATGCCGACGCGCCGGTGGGCGTGTTCCTGTTGGTCGGCCCCAGCGGCGTGGGCAAGACCGAAACCGCGTTGGCCCTGGGGGACCTGTTGTATGGCGGCGAGCGTTTTGTGACCACCCTCAATATGTCCGAGTATCAGGAGCAGCACTCGCTGGCGCGCCTGATCGGTGCGCCGCCTGGCTATGTGGGCTACGGCGAAGGCGGCGTGCTCACGGAGGCGGTGCGCCAGCGCCCGTATTCGGTGATCCTGCTCGATGAGGTCGAGAAGGCCGACCCGGAGGTGTTGAACCTGTTTTACCAGGTCTTCGACAAGGGCCGCGCCAATGATGGCGAGGGCCGGCCAATCGACTTTCGCAATACGCTGATCCTGATGACGTCCAACCTCGCCAGCGAGCACATCGGCGCGCTGTGCGCCGACGGCCAACGGCCCGCCATCGAGGCGCTGCACGCGGCGATCCAGCCGGTGCTGCGGGCGCACTTCAAACCGGCGTTGCTCGCGCGCATGCGCGTGGTGCCGTATTACCCGATTGCCGGCGCAGTGCTGCATGACGTCGCCCGCCTCAAGCTTGGGCGCCTGGGCCAGCGCTTGCAGCCACGCAAACTGGCGTTCACCTACACCGCTGAACTGGTCGCGCACATGGCTGAGCGCTGCCTGCATGCCGACAGCGGCGCCCGTTACATCGACCAATGGATCGAGGGCCAGATACTGCCGCAGATCGCGGATCGGCTGCTGCATGCCCTGTCGGCTGGCGAATGCCTCGCCCACGTCCACGCGCGGTTGGACGCGAACGGCGCGCCGGTCTGTGAGTTCAGCCAATGACGCAGACGTTATTCAGCCAACTGCCGCAACCCCTGGCCTACGCCGAAACCCTGCTGGGCTGGATCAGCCGCCTGGGGCTTGAACACGATGAAAGCCGCTTGCCGCACCTGTGCGTGGCCGCGGCCGCGCAGCTGAGTGAGTGTGAACTCAGCCAATTGTATTGGCGGGATGAAACGAGCGGGCGGCTGGTGCTGATTGCCCAGCATTCACGCGCTCCACAGCCGGTGGGCGACAGGGACTTCCAGCACGAGCAACTGTTGCAGTGTGTCGTGAGCCGGCGCATCGCCCTGTGCCTCGACGCTGTGCACAGCAGTGTCTATGACTGCGGGTTCCTGCCCGGAGCGTTGGCACCCTGGCGTGCGTTGACTTGCGTGCCGCTGCTGAACCCGCGCCAGGCAATCAGCGGTGTGTTGCTGTGCGCCAGCCAACGCCCGGCGGCGCTGGCTGGCTACACGGCATCGCTGGCGCAACTGGGCAGCTTTACCCTAAATCAACGGGCGCTGTTGCGACGGACACAGCCTGTTCACACCGCTGCGCCACCCAAGACCAACGCACCCGCGATCAACGCTTATGGCCTGATCGGTAACAGCGCAGCCATGGCAGACACCTGCCGCTTGATCGGCAAGGTCCTGCATACCCCTTACACCGTCTTGCTGCGCGGTGAAACCGGCACGGGCAAGGAAGTGGTGGCGCGCGCCATTCACGCCAGCGGCCCGCGCAGGGCCCAGGCATTTGTGGTGCAAAACTGCGCCGCGTGTCCGGAAGGGCTGCTGGAAAGCGAGTTGTTTGGCTATCGCAAAGGTGCGTTCACCGGCGCCGACCGCAACCACGCCGGACTGTTTGACGCCGCGCACGGCGGCACGCTGCTGCTCGATGAAATCGGCGACATGCCGCTGGCCTTGCAAGCCAAGTTGCTGCGGGTGTTGCAGGAAGGCGAGGTGCGCCCGCTGGGGGCCAGCAGTGCGCATAAGGTCGATGTGCGCATCATCGCTGCCACCCATCGTGACCTCGCGGCCATGGTGGCCGCGGGCAGTTTTCGCGAAGACCTGTACTACCGCCTGGCGCAGTTCCCTATCGAACTGCCCGCCCTGCGTGCGCGGGACGGCGATGTGCTGTTACTGGCCCGGCACTTCGCCGACAACGCCTGCACGATGCTGGGCAAGGCGCCGGTGGCGTGGTCAGGCGCCGCCGTCGATCAACTGTCGAGCCACGGCTTTCCGGGCAATGTGCGCGAACTCAAGTGCCTGGTGGAGCGCGCGGTGTTGCTGAGTGACGACGGCGTGATCCTGCCGACGCACCTTTCGCTGGAGCCCGGCTCGCCGGTGGCGGTGGTCGAGGCCACGCTGCGCCAGCGCCTGGAACGGGTCGAGCGGGTGTTCCTGATCGATTGCCTGCACAAGAACCGTGGCAACCGAACGCGCACGGCGCGTGAGTTGGGGCTCGCGCGGCGCACGCTGCTGTATCGCCTTGCTCGCCTGAACATTCCCCTTGGCGATGCCCAGGCGGAACGCTGAATGAAACCTTTAGGGAGATACCCCATGCCTGATCGTTGGTGGCGAGCCATGGTGCTTGCGGTTTTTTTACTGGGCGGCTGCAACGCCAATTACGTCTTTGATGACGGTGACTACCGCCCGCTGGGCGATCCACAGGTTAGCCGTCGTGGCCAGTGAGTCGGGGAGGTCATCCATGCAGTTAGTGTTAGAGGTTTGCGGCGGCGGCCACGCCGTACCATTGGCCCACAAGGTGTTTGCTGGCGCCGGCGGTGTGATCGGGCGGGGCAGCGGGTGCGATTGGGTGATCCCCGACGCCAGCCGTGTGTTGTCTAGCCACCATGGCCTGGTCAGCTACCGTGACGGCGGTTATTTCCTCACCGATATCAGCAGTAACGGTATCGGTGTGGCGGGCAGCGCCGAACGCTTGCGCCGGGGGCAGCCGTGGCCGATTCACGATGGCAACGTATTCGAACTGGGGCCGTTGGCGATACGCGCGCGGTTGATGGCGCCGCTGCAGTCGTTCGCCGAGCCTGTGCCGATTCCCGACGACGGGTTCCTGGCGCCGGCCCCGCTGCCGTTGATCGCGGATGCGTGGGTGGCTGACGACGCGCCCCAACCCTGCACGGAGCAGGGTACGCCGCAGTGGGACCACCTGCTGACGCCGACCCTCACCGCACCCGAAGCCGCTGCGCCGCTGCCCGTGGCAACTGAGGCGCCGAGCAACGACGCGTTCTGGGCGCACTTCGCCGAGGCGCTGGGCATCCGTATGCACACGCTCGACACCCCGCGCCGCGAGGCATTGGCGATCAAGGTCGCGAGCTTGCTCAAGCACACCCTCGATGACGTGCACCAGTGCCTGCGCACCCAAGAGGCACTGAAAGGCGAGTTGCACCTGGCGCCGCTCGACAGCCATTTTCAAGGGCACGAGGCCCTGCAGGACATGCACCTGCTGTTGGGGGATGGCGCAGTGGGCGAACTGCCCGCGCAACAGGTCGTGAGCCAGGCGTTCCGCGACCTGCAAGCCCATCAAGTGGCGATGCTGGCGGCATGCCGGGCCGCCGTGCGGGGGGCACGCCAGGCGTTTGCGCCGGACCAGCTGCAACGCTGTTTTGTACGCCAGGGTAAACCGCCAAGGTTCTTGAGGGATGGCGCGCATTGGCGTGCGTATCAACGGTATTACCAGCAGTTGATTGACGACGAGTCGTCGGCCGAGCCCACGCTTGGCCGTGATTTTCTCGCCGCCTACACCGATCAGGTGCGCCTGATCGCGACTTTGCACGCGGGCTACCCAGGATGACGTCCATGTATCGAACTTCCCTGGCGAGCCTGCTGGCAATGCTGCTGGCAGGTTGCAGCGCCTTGTCGCCGTTTTCGTCGCTGACCAAGCTGGACCTGACGCTGGCCGCCGGCGAGCGGCTCAACCCGGACCTGCATGGCCGTCCTTCGCCGGTGGTGGTGCGCCTGATCGAATTGCGGCATCCGGTGGCTTTTGAAAACAGCGACTTTTTCAGCCTTTACGAGCGCGCAGAACAGGTGCTGTCCAAGGATTGGGTGAGCGCTGAAGAACTGGAACTGCGCCCGGGTGAACGCCAGCTACTCAAGCTCAGCGTTGAGCCACACAGCCGCTACGTGGGGGTACTGGCGGCCTATCGAGACCTCCCGCACGTGCAATGGCGCTGGGTGCTGCCCGTCCCCCCGCAGCGGCGTACGCAGGCCGAGCTGGTGCTGGACGAAACGGGTATACGCCAAGCCGGCGTGGGGGAGGGTTGAGATGCTGGTTCATAAAGTCGTCTGGCAAGAAGGCATGCTCTTGCGGCCTCAGCACCTGCAATACAACGATCGCCACTACCAGCAGCAGCTCAGTTGGACCCGCCTGCTGGTCCCGGACGCCTGGGGCTTCTTGAGCCTGGCGATGGATTTGCAGTACTTGCACCTGGGCAAGATCGTGGTCAGCCAGGCCAGTGGCGTGCTGCCGGATGGCAGCCTGTTCGAGCTGGGCGCCGGGACGCCACCGCTGGTCGTGCAAGTCGCGGCCAACACCGGCATGCAAGGGATCTACCTGGCCTTGCCAGTGGCCAGTGGCACACCGGTCGAAACCCGGCGGCCGGAGCAGGTCGATGTGTTGGCGCGTTATGTCAGCTGTGAAGTGCTGGCACCGGATTCCAACGCCGGCAGTGAGTCCCACTGTCGGCTCGATTGTGCCCGCCCGGACCTGCGCCTGGTCGCCGGGGAGCAACACAGTGACCAGACGTTGGTCACGCTCCAGGTCGCCCAGGTGATGGCGTGCACCAGCGAAGGGGGCGTGACCCTGGATTCGGACTTCAGCCCGACCTTCATCTACCTCCAGCAATACGGTTACCTGGCATCCTGCCTGAGTGAAGTGGTCAGCCTGCTGGCCAGCCGTGGCGAGGCGCTTGCCACGCGAATCCGGGGCAACGGCGGCGCCCCGGGGACGCAGATCGGTGATTTCCTCATGCTGCAGTTGATAAACCGCACCGAACCTGTGCTGCGCCATTACGCGCACCAGTCCCAGGTACGCCCGGAGACCTTGTACCGCGAGCTGTTGGCCCTCCTCGGCGAGTTATCGACCTTCGCCAGTGACAGCAAGCGTTGCCAGCTGCAACTGCAGTACCAGCACAGCGATCAGCGTGCGAGCTTTCGCGGGCTGATGGAGGCTATTCGCAGCCTGCTGTCGATGGTGCTGGAGCAACAGGCGATTGAATTGCCCTTGCAGGCGCGACAGTACGGGGTGTTGGTGTGCCCGGTCAGCGAGCTGAAACTGCTTGGTGTGGCGACGTTCGTCCTCGCCGCGAGTGCCCAGTGCGACGGCGACACCTTGCGTACACGCCTGCCGGCCCACCTGAAGATCGGCGCCGTGGAGCGGATTCGCGAGCTGGTCAACCTGCACTTGCCGGGTCTGCGCCTCAAGCCGCTGCCGGTGGCGCCGCGGCAGATCCCGTTCCATGCCGACAAAACCTACTTCTTGCTTGAACTCAGTGCCCGTGACATCGCGCAGCTGGAGCAATCGGGCGGCTTTGCCTTCCATGTCAGCGGCGAGTTTGCCGAGCTGCAGCTGAACTTCTGGGCCATCAGGAATTGAATGCCATGACCATGGATACCGAATACCCGCCCGATGAAAAAACCATCCTGCTTGACCGTGACGGTCATGGGCCGGCTCAGCGCGCAATGACGGACCACCCATCGCCGCCGCGTTTCGAACAGTTGGCCGACCGGATGATCTACGCCGCGCGCTTGCCGGGTGCGCATCGCTTCAACGTGGGGCTCAATACGTTGGTGGCGGCGGCCTGGCCAGTACTGGCCGAGGCCGCTCGGCTCAAGGGTCGGGTCGGGCGCGAAAGCCTGGGCGCCCTGAACGAGCGCCTGGTGTCGGCGATCACGCAGTTCGAGCACCGCGCCTTGCATGAGGGTGTAGAGAACGCCGAGGTCAACACGGCACGCTACGTGTTGTGTGCGGTGCTGGATGAGGCAGTGGTCACGGCGCAGTGGGACAGTCACGGCGACTGGTCGAAGATCAGCCTGTTGAGCCGCTTTCACCATGAAACCTTGGGCGGCGAAAAGTTTTTCACCTTGCTGGAGCGACTGTCCCGCGATCCGCTCAAGCAGGTGGCAATGCTGGAGCTGATGTACCTGTGCCTGGCGATCGGCTTCGAAGGCAAATACCGCGTGGTGGAGCGCGGTGTGGTGCAGCTCGAAGCCGTGCGCGACGGCCTGTATCGACAGATCCGGCATGTGCGCGGTGACCCGCCGCCATCGGTGCCAGCGCCTGTGCTGCGCAGGCGCAACCGGCGAATGCGCGTGCTTTCCACACCGTGGCTGGCGGTGTGTGTGCTGGCCTGTCTGCTGGCCCTGTACACGGGGTTTGCCTGGGTCCTGGGCAACGAGCGCGTGAGGGCACTGGAACCCTTTCATCCTATGGCGCCGGCCCTGGCTCGGACGCCCTTGTAACGCTGGGAGCAATGAATGAACGCATTCTTCAAGGGCGCGGGTATTGTGCTGCGTCGGGTTTGGGTTTGGAGCCTGCTGCTGGTGCTGTTGGGCGCCGGCCTGGTGTGGTTTTTCGGGCCGTTGCTGGCGGTGGATGACTATCGCTTCTGGCAGGGCGCGACGGCACGCCTATCGACGATCAGCAGCCTGTTCCTGCTCTGGGGGCTGGCAACGGTCTGGCTGGGTGGGCGTCGTGTCGTGGCGTCGAACACGCCTGAATGCCAGGCCCGGCACGCACAGAAAAGCCGGCTTGAAGACGAGCGGCGCCACGTGTGCGCCCGCTTCAAGGAAGCCGAGCAGGCCCTGGCGACGGCACCGCGCTACGGCACCCGCCGCAAGCGTTGGCGCCATGCGCTGCCGTGGTATGTGCTGTTGGGCGAGGAGGGCAGTGGAAAAACCAGCCTGTTAATCGCGAATGGGTTGCAAGCCCCCCTTGATCGCCGTGATGCACCGCCAGCCGGGCGCAGCGCGTTCTGCGACTGGTATTTTGCCGACACGGCGGTGCTGATCGACACGCCCGGCCGTTACCTGTCCCAACCGGACGGTACGTCCGATGCGGCGGGATGGGCGACGTTGCTGGGCTTGCTCAGGACGCGGCGCAGGGCCAGCCCGCTGGGCGGCGTGGTGGTGACGTTGTCGGTGCAGACCTTGCTCGCCAGCCACGAGCACGACCTCGACCTGCATGCCCGCCAGGTGCATGGCCGTTTGCAGGAGATCCAGCAGACGCTGCATGTGGATGTGCCCATCTATCTGGTGCTGACCCACGCGGACCGTTTGCCGGGTTTTGCCGAGTATGTCGATACACCCGAGGTGCAAGCGACCCTCGGCGTGTTGGGTCAACCGTTGGCCGTTGGCACCGCGGGGGACGATGGGGGCCTGGTGCGCCAGGCATTCGAGGCCCTGCTGCAACGCATGAGCGGTGAGCTGATTACCCGTTTGCATCAGGAACGCAACGTGGAGCGGCGTGCGCGCATGCTGGAGTTGCCGTCACACATGGCGCGGATGGGCGAGCGTTTGTGCGTGTTCATCGAGACGGCGTTCCGCGCTCATCGTTCCCCGCGTATCAACGGTGTGCGCGGCTTTTACCTGACGTGCGCGGGCGATGCACGGGCGCAGGGCGTGCCGGAGCTGTTCCGCCAGGTCATCCTTGCCGAAGCCGACCTCGCCGGTCTGCATGCCAGGGAACGCCGGCGCCTGCGTTGGCGCCAGGGCGGGTTGTGCCTGGCGGCGTTGTTGCTGCTGGGGGCGGGCGCGGCCCTGTGGATGCACAGTTACACGGTCAATCATCAGCGCCTCGGGCAACTGCATGAGTTGGCCCACGGGTCCGCAGCCGATGCGACAGAGACCGACCACACCCTGGTTGTCCTGGCGCAATTGGACCGGCGTTTTGCCGCCACCCAGGTGTTCCCGGCCAAGGGCGCTGCCCGGTTGGTGGAGCGCGCGGGCCTGTACCAGGGCGACCTGAGTGCGCCGGTGGTGGCGAGTGCCTACGAGCGCGCCTTGCTCCAGCAGTTGCTGCCGGCCGTTGTCGCGCTGCTGGAAGAACAGGTGCAGGGCAGCCTGGCAGACCGCGAGCGGTTGCTCGACGCCCTGCGTGGGTACCTGATGCTGACGCTGCGCGAACGGCGAGAGAACAGCTGGCTGGCCGAGCGTGTCGCGCAAGGCTGGTCCGCGTGTTATGCCGGTGCGGCTGCGATACAGGAACGCCTGAATGCACACGTGGCGCGGCTGCTGGCGTTGCCGTTCGCGGCGCCGCTCAATGATGCCCTGGTGGCCCAGGCACGCCAGGTGTTGCGCGGTGAACCGTTGGCCGACGTGGTCTACCGGGTACTGCGTGAACAGGCGCGTGATCTGCAACCCTTGCGCCTGGCCGAGGGCGCGGCGTTTGCCGGCGTCGATCCGCCCATTCCCGGCTTTTACACCCAGCGCTTCGTGCAGGGTTTCGATGTACAAGGGCCTCGGCTGGTGAATGCCATTGCGCAGGACAACTGGGTACTGGGCGAGAGCGCCGACCTCAGCGCGTTGGCGTTGCGCCGATTGATGCTGGCTTTGGAGCAGCGCTATTTCAGCGAGTACGCCGATGTCTGGAGCCGCGCCCTGGGCCGGGTTCGACGGGCGGCGAGTGACGACCTGAAGCAGGACGCCGCACGGCTGGCGAGTGTGACGTCGGCCCGTTCGCCCCTGGTGCTGCTGTTGCAGCAGGTGCGGGAAAACACCCTGCTCGCAGCCCCGTTGCCGATGGCCGAAGACTCCCCGCGGCGCACGTTGCAGCGGCGGTTTGAGGCGCTGCACCAGTTGCTGGATGAGCAGCAGAACCCCGGCGCCGAGCTGACCCGGGCCTTGGGCGTGCTGGATGAACTGCACCTGCAACTGCTTGCCTTGAACCGCGACGGATCGGCCGGGCAGGCCGCGTTCCTGCGGGTCAAACGGCGCATGGAAGGGCAACCGGACGTGCTGGGCACACTGCGTGACGTCGCAGCGCGCTTGCCGCAGCCGCTGTCGGGCCTGTTCGAGGGCATGGCCGACGACAGCTGGCAGCATTTGCTGGAGGCCGCCTACGTGTACGTCAATCAGCGTTATCAGAGCGAGGTCTACGGGGTTTACGCCCAGGCGATCCGTCAGCGTTACCCGTTCAATGCCCACGCCGCCAGCGACGTCGCCCTGAGTGATTTCCAGGCGTTCTTCAAGCCGCAAGGCGTGATGGCGCGTTTCCATGACAGCTATCTGCGGCCTTTCGTCAGCGCCGAGGGCGGGCGTTATCGTCTGCGTAGCCTGGACGGGCGCAGCCTGCCGATGACACGCGGGATGCTCGATCATTTGAGCAAGGCCCAGCTTATCCGCCGCAGCTTTTTTAGCGAGGGCGGGGACGACCTGCAGGTGCGGTTTACCTTGGCGCCCTACAGCCTCGACCAGGCGGTCAATCGGGCCGTGTTGCGCCTGGGTGAGCGGCAGTTGGAGTATCGCCACGGGCCTATCGTGCCGATGGTGTTTCACTGGCCTGATGAGGCCGAAAACGGTCGCAGCAGCCTGGTACTGGAACGGGGCACGGAGCGGCCATTGGGGCTGGAAAAAAACACCGGTGCCTGGTCGTGGTTTCGCCTGGTGGATCTGTTGCAGAGCGAACCGGCCAGTGGTCGCGACGGGCACTTGCTCAAGGCCGACCTGGCCGGTTTGCGCGCCAACTTCCTGCTGACCAGCCAACGCACGCCCAGCCCGTTCCCGTTGGCGGATTGGCGCACGTTCCGTTTGCCGGAGCAGTTATGAACCGCGAACCCGCGCCTTGGCACAGTGCCGGGCGCACCCAGCGTGGCAAGGTCCGTGCGCGCAATGAAGATGCCTTTTTGGACCGCCCGCAGAGCGGTTGCTGGGCGGTGGCGGACGGGATGGGCGGGCATCGCGCGGGCGATGTCGCCAGCCAAGCGGTGATTGCCAGCCTGGCCGCGTTGCACGACCACGGCCCGCTGGACCAGCGGGTCGCGGCGCTGCGCCGGTGCCTGCACCGGCTGGATCGGCACCTGGACCTTGAAGGCCGGCACGGCACGATCGGCAGTACGGTGGTGGCGTTGTTGGTGGAGGGGCAGCGCGCCGCCTGTGTGTGGGCGGGAGACAGCCGTTGTTACCTGTGGCGTGCGCAGTGCCTGTACCAGTTGTCGCGAGACCATTCGGTGCTTGAGCGACTGATGGCCGAGCAGCAATTGAGCCGCGAGCAGGCACAGGCCCACCCGGACGCCCGGGCGCTGACCCGTGCGGTCGGTGGGCGTGAGCCGTTGAGCCTGGAGGTACTCGAACTCGACACGCGCCCCGGCGATGTATTCCTGTTGTGCAGTGACGGCCTGTACCAGGCGCTCAGTCACCGGGAATTGGGCGACGCCTTGAGCCAGGGCACGCCGCAGCAGGTGGTGGAACGCTTGTTTGCCCTGGTGTGGCGCGGGCCCGCACGGGATGACCTGACGGCGGTGGTGGTGCAGCCATGACCGAGGCGAAGATCGCCCCTGGCCCGCTTGCCGGGCGTTATCACCTGGAGCGGGTGCTCGGTACGGGTGGCATGGGCGTGGTGTATCGCGCCCGCGACTTGCTGCACGAGCAATTTGGCGAGCCCTGTTCGCGTGTGGCGTTGAAGGTGGTGGGCGAGGGCCTTGCCCAGTCCAGTGATGCCCATGTGTTGTTGTTCAGCGAGTTTGCCGTGACCCGCAGCCTGCACCATGAGCGGATCGTGCGGGCGTTTACCTTTGAGGTCGATACCCCGCGCGAGGTCGCCTTTTTCACCATGGAGTTGCTGCCGGGCCTGACCCTGGACCGGTTGCTGCTGGAATGCCCTGGCGGCGTGCGCTGGCCGCAGTTGCAAGCGCTGGCGGTGCAGGTGCTCGACGCGCTGGTGTACGCCCATGGGCAGGGCGTACTGCACGGCGATTTGAAGCCGGGCAATGTCATGGTGGACGAGGCGGGCATCCGCTTGTTCGACTTTGGCTTGGGCCAGGGTGAGGGGTTGCCGCAGTTGAGTCGTGACCGTTTCAGCGCGTGGACACCCGCGTACGCCGCCCCGGAAATGGCCGACGGTGGCGCGCTGACCCCGGCGGCGGACCTCTACGGCGTGGCGTGCATGTTGTACGAATTGGCGGAGGGCGGGCGCCCCGCCGAGCGCCAGCCCCTCAAGCCGCGCAGGCTCCCCAGGCAATGCTGGCCGGCACTCAAGACCGCGTTGGCCGTGGACCCGGAGCGTCGTGCCATCAGCGTCGCCGAATTGCGTGAAGCATTGGCCCGCACCCCGTGGCGCTGGTGCCTGTAGCGGCTTGGTCACTGCACCAGGTCATGCAATTGGCAATACTCAGGCCAGCTCAACCCGGCCATTTGTGCCACCTCTTTATGCACTTCCAGCCGCTGAGTCGCGAAGTCTTCAGGCGATTGCGCCGTCAGCTTGAGCGTCAACTCCCAGGCAAACAGGCCCAGGCGCTCCGCTTCGGCTTCGAAGGCTTCATGCAGGCGTTCGGCGCGGTACTGCGCCAGGGTTTCGCCCTTGGCCTGGGCGGCGAGGGGGTTGAGGGTGTCGAGTTGCGTGACGACATCCGGGTGTTCGTTCAAGAAGCGGTCCAGCGCGCGCTGGTGGTTATCGCCGGGTTGGGACAAAGGGTCACTCCAAATAGAAAAGGCTTCACGCGCGGCTGCGATGTCGGCGCCGGGCTTTTTTGCGCAGGCCGCGCTGGATGGCGTTGCGTATCGGCTCAAGCAAAAACAGCAGCAAGTAAGCCATCAGCACGATGACCAGGTCCATCGAGCTGTCGCTCAACGGCCCGGTCAATTGCTCCACGGCGTCCTTGATTATCAACAACAAAGAAACACCAGCGACCCACAGCAACACATTGAGCAACAGCGGGCGTACGCCCGTTGAAGGTTTGTCTTGCATGTTCAACCTCACCTCCCTGACGGTGGTTTCCTTCGCGGATACTACGGGTTGAAGCCGGTGCGGGAATTGTGTCAGGTCATAAAATCCAATTAATCGTACGGCTCAGGTTTACCGGGTGGTCATCAAGTAATGCGCCAAGGCTGCGTACGCGGGCAACGTCACCCCATCATTGGCGGCATTGCCCGCGATGGGATGGGACGCGAAACGCACAATCACCATTTCAGCCTTGGGGTCGATGTAGATGCTCTGGCCGTGCACGCCACGGGCCATGAAGGCGCCATCCGGGTTATGGGTGACCCACCACATGGCGCGATAACTCCAACCCTGCAACTGACTATAGCCGGCCTTGGCAAATGCGCGCTTATCGCCGCCTTGGCGGATATCGCTCACCACGGCCTCGGGTACGATTTGCTGGCCATTGAAGCGGCCGTTGTTGCGCAGCATTTCGCCAAACCGGCCGAGGTCGCGCAGCCCGGCGTTGAAGCCGCCACCGGCGAACGGCGTGCCGATGGAGTCCACGCTGAAATACGCATCCTGCTCGCTGCCCAGCCGGCTCCAGATCCGCTCGCTGAGCAGTTGCGCGACGTTGCGCCCGGTGGCGCGGGCAATCACCCAGCCGAGCACGTCGGTGTTGACGGTCTTGTAGCCAAACGCCTGGCCGTGCTCACCTTGTTGGCGCACGGTCTGCAAAAACTCGAAATAGCTGCGCGGGCCGGTGTAATCCTTGGGCTTGGGCAGTGGGTTGCCGGCCTGGGCGTGGGCCCAGACTTCGGCGTTGGGGTCGGCGTAGTCTTCGCTGTAGTCCAGCGCGGTGGTCATGTCCAGCACTTGGCGCAGGGTCGCGCTACCAAAGGCGGACTGGGCCAGTTCCGGCACGTACTCGGCGATCCTCTTGCTGGCATCGAGGGTGCCGTCTGCCACCAGCATGGCCCCGAGTGTGCCGACCACCGATTTGGTCACTGACATCGCCGCATGTTGGCCGTCGTCCTTGAGCACGCCGAAATAGCGCTCATACACCACCTTGCCTCGGTGCAGCACGAGGATGCCGTCGGTGTAGGTGGCGTCCAGGGTCTGGCGCCAGTTCAGGGCCTGGCTGGCACCGGTCGGCAGCACCGCAAGGCTGTCGATCCGGGCATCCAGTTGGCGCGCCAGGGGCGACGGCGCGCCGAGCCCGCGCGAGACGTTGACGGTGGGCATCAACTGGCGAAAGTTCGACACGCTCCAGCGCATCGCCGGGAAGCGGAAGTAGCTGCCATCTTCAAAACGCAGGGTGCGGTCAGCCGGTGGCGGCGCGCCGACCATCCACTTGAGCAGGGCCGGATCACTGGCCTGGGCGTCGGGGAAGGGAGTGTCGGCGGCCTGGGTCAACAGGCTGGCAGCGCTGAGGAACACGCCGGTCATAACGGGAAGGAATCGCAGCATCAGCAGGCGCCTTGATGTCGGGGGAGACGACGGGAGCAAGGCCCGGGGCTCGACTCCATTCGAGGGAAACGTTACCGGTCGGGGCAACAGCTAACCGGCAGGATGGGCCAAACGGGGGTGTTCGACAACCGCCATGGCTTCAAATGGGTAGGGAATAATTTGCCCGGGTGCGGCAAAAGCCTTTCACTCCCGGCATCAGGACGTGTAGCGTTAGCCGGTATTTTCGCCCCGCGATGGACAGAGGGATCGGTCATGGCGCAAACGCTGTTCAAGCTGTTTTTTACCCAGCGTCTGGCTGCGTTGGCCAGTACCGAGTCGTTGCGCGCGATTCGCGAAGGGCTGTTGTGGATCCTGCCGTGCCTGTTGGTCTCGGCGGGGTTTCTGATCTTGTCCGAATGCGCCCGGGTATTGGGGTTCGATCCGCAGGTGGTGGGTTTCCTGGCCGGCCTGCACAACCAGATCAGTTCGGTGATCCCGCTGTTGGTGGCGGCGTCGATTGGCTACATGCTGGCGATCCAGTACCGCTTGCCCCAGCTGCCCGTGGCGTTCCTGTGCCTGGCGCATGTGGTGGTGGCCATGTTTATCCTGCGTGAGTACCCACGCGCCTCGGCCACGTTTGTGCTGTTTATCGCGATTGCCTCGCCGCTGCTCAATGTGCCGGCGATTGCCTGGTTGCACCGTTATCGCTGGACGCGGCTGGTCAACGAGGACCTGGTGGGGCACAACCTGCGCGGCACCATCAACATGGTGGTGCCCGGTGCCGTGACGGCGCTGGTCCTGGTGGTGGTGTTGTCGCTGTTGTTGCAGGTGCCCTACGTGGCGCAGTTGCAAGGCCCGCAGGTGCTCGAAGCGCTGGATTCGCCCTACGGCAGCGGCCTGTTTGTGACCTTGATGAATTCGCTGCTGTGGTTTTTCGGCATCCACGGTGTGTATGCGATGCAGCCGCTGTTCGACGTGCTCGACCAGGCCGTGGTGCTCAACGCCGCGGCGTTGGCGGCCGGTGAGCCGATCAGGTACACGCTGAACAGCGGCCTGCTGGGCAGTTTTGCGTTTATCGGCGGTTCCGGTGGCGCCCTGTGTCTGCTGGTGGCGATCCTGCTGTTTTCGAAGAGCCAGTCCATGCGTCTGCTGGCGATTGCCAGTGTGCCGCTGTCGTTGTTCAACGTCAGCGAAGTGCTGTTGTTCGGCTTGCCCATCATCCTCAACCCGCGCTTGTTCATGCCGTTTCTGCTGGTGCCGGCGTTCAACACGATGGCCGCGTTGACGGTGGTGCAGTTGGGCTGGGTGTCGCCGGCGGTGGCCAGCGTGCCGTTCACCTCGCCGGTGCTGTTCAACGCCTACCTCAGCACCCACGGCGATATCGCGGCGGTGGTGCTGCAACTGGTTTTATTGTGCGTCGGCACATTGATCTACGCGCCCTATGTGCGGGCGATCCATCGCCAACCGGCCGAGGGCGGCACGGTGTACCTGCGTTCGCTGGACATGACCTTTCGCGGCCTCGAAGAAAAAGGCCGCTTGCAGGAGGCCGACCCGGTGCTGGCGTCCCACCAGGCTGTTGCGCGCCAGGCCAGTGAACTGAGCCGCATCCAGCAGATCAGCGACTATGAGTTCTACCTCGAATACCAACCCCAAGTGTCCACCCTGACGGGCCTGTGTACCGGCTGCGAAGCGCTGATGCGCGCGCGTGACAGCCAGGGCACGGTGCATTCGCCGTGGGAGTTCTTGCAGTGGCTGGCGCAGGCGCGGCTGATGCCGGATGTGGATGTGTGGGTGGCGTCCGAGGCCGTGCGCCAGTACCAGCATTGGCAGGCGTTGGGGTTTGCGCTGCCGATGACCATCAATATCTCCAGCGCCACCTTGACCGACCCGGCCTACGGCAATCGCCTGGTGAAGATCCTCGCCCAGGCCCATGGCCAGGTGTCGGTGGAAATTACTGAAGACGCGCTGGTGAGTGATATCCAGGCCACGCGCCAGACCATCGAGAAACTCCAGGCCATTGGTGCCAAGGTGTATATCGATGACTTCGGCACCGGGTTTTCCGCCCTGAGTTACCTGCACCAGTTCCCGGTGGATTTCATCAAGATCGACCGCAGTTTCGTGGTCGCCCAATGCGACCCCAAGGGCGCCCAAGTGTTGACGGGCATGTTGCGCTTCTGTGAGGCGCTGAACCTCGGCGTGGTGGTCGAAGGGGTGGAGACCGCCGAGCAGCTGGCCTTCTTGAATACCGGCAGCGAGCTGTTTATCCAGGGCTGGTATTTCAGCAAGGCGCTGCCGGGCGATCAGTTGCAAGGGTTTGTGCGCGAACGTGCGGCGCTGGCCGAGGCTTAGGTCGAGGGGTAGCTGCGTTCGACTTCCTCGACCAAGCCGTCGATGCGTTCCAGGCGCGCGCGGTTGTCGTGGTCCCAGGGGTGAAAGCCGGGGCGGAAGTAATCCAGCCACGGCCGAAACATGCGTGGGAACACACCCCGTGGCCCATACAGAAATTTCAGCATGCGCCAGAAGCCCTTGAGGTGCCCGCCGGCCTTGCGGTCGGCAATCAGCAGGCGCAGGTGGAAGTCAAACACCACCAGCCAGAAGAACAGCGTGGTGGTGAGCATGGTCCCGGTGCGCAGCAGGTAGCGTTTGGGCCCGGGCTCTATTACGCGGTTCCACACATCGAAAGCCACGGCCTTGTGTTCGGTTTCTTCAAGGGCGTGCCAGTACCACATCTGCTGGTAACCCTTGAGTGAGTCGCCAAAGCGCGACGGGTCGCTGAGCAGGATCTCCGCGAGCATGGCGGTGTAGTGCTCCAGGGCAATGGTGATGGCCAGGTTGAACGACGGCGGGAAGTGTTTTTTCTGCCAGTCGAGGATGAACTTCAGGCGCCGGTCCAGGGTGTGCGCCGGCAGGCCGGCGGCTTGCAGCAAGTCGTTGTAGGCCACGTGTTCGCGGCTGTGCATGGCTTCCTGGCCGATAAACCCCTGGATCTGCTTTTTCAGTTCGGGCTCAGCGATTTGCGCGCGGTAGTGACGCACGCTGTCCATGAAAAACAGCTCGCCCTGGGGAAACAGCAACGACAGCGCATTGAAAAAATGCGTGATGAACGGGCCTTGTTCATGCCAGTCCTTGATGCGCTCGGCGGGCAGGGCAAAGTGGAGGTCGCGACGGATCGGCAACATGGCAGGTGCTCCTGTTCAGAGACGGGACTCGTCGTTGGTTTCCAAGACCTGGGCGCGCGGTTTTGGCGCCATGCGCTTGCTGGCGAACACCACCAGCGCTTGATAGGCCGCCGGCAGGCAGCGGGCGAGCAGGTCGAGGAAGTAGGCGTCACGGCCGATCAGCACGCGCCGCTTGTTGTGGCGCACGCCGTGCAGGATCACGTTGGCGGCTTTGTCGGCGTCGGTGATAAACAGCTTTTCGAAGTCGGCGCGGGCTTGTTGTTCGCTGTGGATCAGAAAGCCGGTCATGTTTGCGTCGATGCGGCTGCTGCGGCAGATATCGGTACGGATGCCGCCCGGATGCACGCAGGTGGCGGACACGCCGCAGCGTTGCAGGTCGAGTTCCTGGCGCAGCGACTCGGTAAACCCGCGCACCGCAAACTTGGTGGCGTTGTAGCCGCTCATGCCGGGCTGGGCAAACAGGCCGAACACGCTGGAGGTGTTGATTACGTGGCCGTCGCCGCTGGCTTTCAAGTACGGCAGGAACGCCTTGGTGCCATGGACCACGCCCCAGAAATTGATGCCGACGATCCATTCGAGGTCGGCATAGTCCACGCCTTCCACGGTGCTCGACAGCGCCACGCCGGCATTGTTGAAGATCAGGTTGACCTGGCCGTGCTGCACAAAAGTGTCGGTGGCCCAGGCTTGCACGGCCTCGCGGTCGGACACATCCACCGTGTGGGTGGTAATCATCACCGGCGACAGCGTGGACGCCTTGATGATCGCCACGGTCTGCAACAGCCCCGGGCCGTTCTTGTCGGCCAGCGCCAGGTGGCAACCTTCCCGCGCCAGGGCCAGGGCCAGCGCGCGGCCCATGCCGGAAGCGGCGCCGGTGATGGCCGCGACGCGACCGTTGAATGACTTCATGACAGGCTCCTTTCGGTGGCGCTGGGGCGCGCGGCGACCGGGCGGGGTGGCTGGATCGGCAGCAGCTTGGCCACGTAATCCTTGAGCGCAAAATGCCGGGTGACTTGCTTGAAGCGCCAGGTCGAACCGGGCCACAGGGTGGTGTTCTTGCCGGTGCGCGGGTCGAGGTACCAGCTCTGGCAACCGCCGGTGTTCCAGATGGTGCGCTGCAGCTTGGCCTGCACGCCCAGGTTGTAGGCCTGTTCCACGGCGGGCTTGACCTCCACCGTGGCGATGCGATGGCGTTGCATCTGCTGGAGGGCGTCGAGGATGTAGGTGACCTGGGCCTCGATCATCAGGATCATCGAGTTGTGCCCCAGGCCGGTGTTGGGCCCGACGATCAGGAACAGGTTCGGATAACCCGGCACCGTGGTGCCCTTGTAGGCATGGGCGCCGTCGTGCCAGGTGTCCATCAGGTCGATGCCATCGCGGCCAATGATGCAATCGCGGGGCAGTGGGTCGCTGGCCTGGAAACCGGTGCCGAAGATCAGGCAATCGGCCGGGTGCTTGATGCCGTTGGCGGTGACCACGCCGTCGGCTTCGATGCGCAGCACGGTGTCGGTGACCACCTCGACGTTGCTGCGGGACAGCGCGGGGTAGTAGTCGTTGGAGATCAACACGCGCTTGCAGCCGATGGTGTAGTCCGGCGTCAGGGTTTTGCGCAGGGAAGGGCGCGCCACCTGTTTGTGCAGGTGACGCTGGGCGATCTTCTGCACCATTTTCATCAGCCGTGGGTGCAAGGCAAAGCCCACGACGCGGCCTTCCAGGGCCCAGTAGAACGCGCCACGCACCAGACGTTGGGTGAACGGCAGGTGTTTGAACAGCCAGCGCTCTACGGATGAAATCGCCCGGTCGGGCTTGGGCATGATCCATGGCGGCGTGCGCTGGAACAGGTCCAGATGAGCCACCTGCGGCGCGATCTGCGGCACGAACTGAATGGCGCTGGCGCCGGTGCCGATCACCGCCACGCGTTTGCCTTTTAATGAGTAGTCGTGGTCCCACTGCTGGGAGTGAAAGCGCTTGCCCTTGAAACTCTCGAGCCCCGGAATCAGCGGCAACGCCGGGCGCGACAGGCCGCCCATGCCCGACACCAACACCCGCGCACTGACCTGGCGGCCGCCGCTGAAGCGCAGTTGCCAGCGTTGTTGCTGCTCATCGAACACCGCACGCTCAAGGCCCATGCCAAAACGCAAATAGGGCGCCAGTTCAAAGCGCCGTGCGCATTGTTCCAGGTAGGCGCGGATCTCCGCTTGCGGCGCGAATTGCCGCGTCCAGTCCGGGTTGGGCGCAAAGGAAAACGAATACACGTGGGATTGCACGTCGCAGGCGCAACCGGGGTAGTGGTTGTCGCGCCAGGTGCCGCCGAGGGTGTCGGCCTGTTCGGCGATCAGGAAGTCGGTGATCCCGGCTTCCTTGAGCTTGATGGCCATGCACAGGCCGGCAAAGCCGGAACCGATGATGGCGATGTCGATGGCATCGTCGTGGGCATTCATAGGCTGTCCTCTATGGGCATCTCATGTGCTCCTGTTTTTGTTGTGTGTTTTAGATAGAACACCATTGCAAAGGAAAAATGAATTAATTATTTTAAAAAAGATTTTAAATAATCTACCTGAAAATATCGCCTACGCTAGTCACTGGCTCCTCATATGAGATGTGTCCGACGGACAGCACCTCTCACACGCAGTCAAGGAACAGAGCGTTAACGGTAGCTGAGGCTGGTACCAATACCGGTCAGGCCGTCAGCAGCAGGGAAGCAGAGGACCGAGCTATGGCTGTCGAATGGATTGCCGCTGGCGCTGTGTTGGTGGGCGCGAGTGCTTTGTTATGGGCTTTTAGTGCGCGGATGACTCGGCACATCGAAGCGGCGGTACCGAGCAACGGGCGCTTTGTCGAGGTGGAGGGCGAGCGCTTTCATTATGTGGAAGAGGGCAAGGGCCCGCCGCTGGTGATGATTCACGGGTTGATGGGCAGCAGTCGCAACCTGACGTATGCCTTGTCCGGGCAATTGGCCGAGCAGTTTCGGGTGATTACCCTGGATCGCCCGGGGTCGGGTTATTCCACCCGTCATGCGGGCACCCCGGCTGATCTGCCAGGCCAGGCCCGGCAAATTGCCGCCTTTATCAAGACCCTTGATCTGGATAAACCGCTGCTGCTGGGGCATTCCCTTGGCGGGGCGATTTCCCTGGCGTTGGCCCTCGATCATCCCGAGGCGGTGGGCGGCTTGGTGCTGGTGGCGCCGCTGACCCATCCGCAGCGCATGTTGCCATTGGTGTTCCTGTCGCTGGCGGTACGTCCGGCGTGGTTGCGGCGCTGGATGGCCTACACCTTGACCATGCCTGTCGGGCTGCTGACCAAAGGCGCGGTGGTCAAAGGCGTGTTTGCCCCCGACCCGGCCCCGGCAGACTTCGCCACCCGTGGCGGCGGCTTGCTTGGCATGCGGCCCGGCAACTTCTATGCGGCTTCCACCGAGATCAATACGGTCAATGATGACCTGCCTGGGATGGTCAAGCGCTACCCCGGGCTGACCTTGCCCATCGGCCTGGTCTACGGCTCGCGCGACCAGGTGCTGGACTTTCGCAAGCACGGCCAGGCCTTGGCCGACCTGGTGCCGGGCGTGAAGCTGCAGTTGGTGGAAGGGCGAGGCCACATGCTGCCGATCACGGCCACCGCGCGCGTGGTGGAGGTGGTGCAGCAGGTCGCCAAGCGTATGCGCGCGCCCCAAAGCGCGACGCTTTTGCACCCGCCGTTCGCCCTGGCGAACAAATAAGCGTGGCCTCTGTTGCGGGTTGGGCTGTCGCAAATGCTTGCTCTAGAGACCTGACCAAACAGCTGAAAAAGAGACTGCCCGGTCACGTAAAAAAGGGCTCGAAAAAGTAGTTGACGACCTACCGATTCCGCGTTATTTATTTAAAAAAATATTTCAATTTATATTTTGAAATGATTTTTGAAATGCCTAAGAGCGAATAAAAATGAAAAAAACGTCTTTTATCGCATGGTTGGTTTTCGCGAGCATTCAACGCTCCACGGACCGGTTTTCTGCCCTCCTGCCAAGGAGCCTGTCATGAACTCGACCCTGACAGCTCCAAGCGTATGGACCGACGGCAAGCGCCACCTGTGGTGGTTGGGCATCATGCCGCTGGCCACCCCTCTGTTGTCCGGCGCGCTGGCCATTACCACCGGCATCCAGCAACTGTGGTGGGTCGGCGTGCTGGTGATCTTCGGCCTGATCCCCCTCATCGACGGCCTGCTCGGCGAAGACGTCAGCAACCCGCCTGAATCCGCCGTCAGCCACCTGGAAACGCAAAGTTACTACCGCTGGATCGTTTACACCGGTGTGCTGTTTGTGATCTCGTCCGTGGTCATCACCGGTTGGCTCGCCGCCGGCGGCATCGAATGGATCATCCAGGGCGGCCTGCTGCAAGCCGCTGCCACACTGGAGCCTTCCAGCTGGCTGTCCCACGCTGCCAGCTACATCACCGCGCGCACCCAACTGCATGGCGAACCGAGCTGGTTCACCTACCTGGGCATGGCCATGTCCACCGGCGCGGCAACCGGCATCGCCATCAATACCGCCCATGAACTGGGGCACAAGCCCAACGCCCTGGAAGTGTTCCTTGCCAAGGTCACCCTGGCGCCCACGTTCTACGGGCACTTCTACACCGAACACAACCGTGGCCATCACGTCCGCGTGGCGACCCCCGAAGACCCGGCCAGCTCGCGCCTGGGGGAGAGCTTCTGGGCCTTCCTGCCGCGCTCGGTGTGGTTCAGCGCCCGTTCGGCGTGGAACCTGGAGCGTGAACGCCTGCGCAAACTCGGCTTGCCGGCCTGGCACTGGCAGAACGGCGTGCTCAGCGCCTGGATGTACAGCGTGGTGTTGTGGGGCGCGATGATTGCCTGGCTGGGGGCGGCGGTGATTCCGTTCCTGATTATCCAGGGCGTCTACGGTTTCTCCTTGCTGGAAGTGGTGAACTACGTCGAGCACTACGGCCTGAAACGCCAGAAGTTGCCCAATGGTCGTTATGAACGTTGCTCGCCTCGGCACTCCTGGAACAGTAATCGGATTGTCACCAATATCTTCCTGTTTCAACTGCAACGGCACTCCGATCACCATGCCAACCCGACCCGTAGTTATCAGTCGCTGCGCCACTTCGATGAGTCGCCGCAACTTCCGTATGGTTACGCGAGCATGATTGTCTGGGCTTATGTGCCTTACTTGTGGCGCCGGCGCATGGATCACCGTGTACTGAATCATTACGCCGGGGATATCACCCTGACCAATCTTCAACCGTCACAACGCTTGAAGTACCTGGAGAAGTACAGCGGCAGTGCCAAGCCGTTCTGACCTGAACTAACGCGTAAGTGGGCGTACTCGGGATCTGTGTATCGCGCAGGTTTTTATCGCCCACGGTTTCCCGGTTTAGTTGCAAGAAAGTTGTTTGACCCTAACAAAAATAATTTCAAGGGAAGGACGTACACCATGCAAGCACCTGCCAAGTTCACCACCCATATCCTATTGGCCGCATTGGGGCTGATCGTCTATCACCAGGCCCAGGCCGCGCGCATCGAGCCGGCCGGCAGTGCCTTTACGGCCCAGGGCCCCATCAGTTTTTCCAAGGGCGCGCTAATCAGCGCCGACTGCACCATCAAGGTGGCCGGCAAGGTCGCGGCGGATGGTTCATCGGTGAATGTCGAAAGAGTCGAATTCGACGGCGGCCTCAAGTGCAGCCGGGTTGAAGCCATCAACTTGCCCTGGGTATTGGTCGCCAAAGACACCAAGAGCGGTTCCATGTCGAAGATCAGCGTGGACGTGCACGCCTTCGGCCTGGGCGGCAAGTGTGGGCCTTCCACCGCCGACGGTACGTGGGATAACGCCACCGGTAAGTTGGAAGCCAGCAATGTACCGATTGGCGAAGACTGCAAGATCAAGACGGTGTCGATCAAGATGCCACCCAACTTCAAAGTTGTGGAATAAGCGTCAGATGTTGTAGCGGTAATCGAATTGAGATTTGGCTGGAAAGGGAAGTTCTGCTGTGTTTCACCGTGACCTCTCGTTCATGGCCATTACCCCTGGCGAAATGACTTCGCCTTAACATGTGAGGAACAATAATGAAAAGTTTGAAAACCCTCGTATCGTTCACTGCTTTGGCTGTTTGCATGGGTGCGGCCTCAATGGCCAATGCGGCGTCGTTCAGCCCAGTGGGCAAAACGTTCACCACGGATGCCACCGGCACTATTGTGGTGAAGTCGCCGTCGTCATTTGGTGGTGCCGTGACCTGTAAGGCTGTATTCCAAGGCACTGTTCGCGCCGATGGTAAAGCGGATATCACCAACGTAACGATTTCCCCGGGCTCCAGCACCCTGTGCAACCTGCCCAACATTACCGGCCTGCCTTGGCTGCTGACGCCTGTCACCACCACCACCGGCACCGCAACCAACGTCGGCTACACCATCACCGGTGCTCCACCACTGATCCCGGCCACCAACTGCGGCCCATCGCAGATCAACGTAACCCTGGCGTCTACGGCGTCGTCCATCAGCCTGGCGGCTGCCAACCAGCCACTGTCAGGCAGCTGCACCGTGCAGTCGCTGAATGTCACCGCGACCGGCGTGACCATCGTTCCTTGATAACGACACTCCGTAACAAGGGCTGATCACCCGTAACAACGCAGGTGCCCCTCGCGGGGCACCTGTTTATAGGTGGTCGAGTTTGCCGGACAGGTGGGGAAGATGGTGAAAAGACTACATGCCTTCGCAGGAGCAGGATTGTTTGCGCTGTGGGTGAGTGTGCCTTTGGTCGCCAGTGCCGCGACGTTCAGTAACCCAGGCTCACTGTTTACCACCAGTCCAACCGGCACGATTACGCTGAGGTCGCCTTCGTCTTTTGGGGCGGCGATCAATTGCAATATTCAGTTGTCCGGCGGTGTACGGCTGGATGGTTCGGCGATCGACATCCAATCCATCCGGCTTTCAGGGGCTGAGGCGCTGTGCCAAAGAGTGCAGATGAACAATTTGGTCTGGAAGTTGACGCCCACCACACTGACGGCTGGCGTGCTGAGCAATCTCGGATTCGTCATTGCGCCGCTTCTTCCTCTTATTCCGGCCTCCAACTGCGGCCCCGCAACGTTTTCCTTGGGACTGGCAAATGGACCTGGGGTGCTCAATGTATCGGCCCTGAGCCTCTATCTACCGGGCAGTTGCAGCGTGTCGTCACTGAACGTCGCCATACCCGCTACGTCCATCATTCCCTGATTAATGCACCGCGTTAACGAATAGACGCTGGCGGAGCCGGCTGAAAAATAAAATGTCTGAGGACCAAGACAATGCAAAGCGTCAGCTCACGAATTTCCTTGGCCGCACTGCTCTTGGGTGTGGTGTTCACCTCATCGATGGCAACAGCGGCCACGTTTGCACAAGCGGGAACTGCATTTACCACCACGGGTTCGATTTCCACAGCGGTCAAGATGCTCGCGTGGACCCCGGTTCCCTGCAACCTCACCTTGACCGGCCAAGTCGCCGCCGATGGCAGCCACGCAACCATTACCGGCGCCACCTTTACCCCCGTCAGCGGTACCAACTTGCTGTGTACCTATTCGGCACCGCTCAACCTGCCCTGGACGTTGCTGCCCACCAGCGCGAATACGGCAACGCTTGCCGGTTTCAGCGAGAAGGCGGCCTACGACAGTTGTGCGACGCCCAGCACCTTGAGCCTGCAATGGAGCGCTGCCAGCAGCGCCTTCAATCTGGCTAGCCCATACACGATGAATGCCACTTGCAAGATCACCGCGTTGACCTTCAAGCCTTCGCCGGTGCTGACGATCAACCCTTGAGGTTGATCCTGGCGCCGCTATTCGAAGTACCGCCTTTGACCAGGCGAACCAAGCAGCATGACGAACCGGCTGGGGTCGGTTCAGTGAGATAACAATAAGGAGTGCCGCATGAATAATAAAAAACAACAGGTACAGGTATTGCTGGGGTTGGCGCTGATGGGAGGGGTGATGGTTGCCGCGCCGGTGCAAGCCGGCGGCTTCTCCACACCGACCTATGGTGCGCAGGGCTGGGGACGTGCGTTTGGCGGGGGCTCGCTGTTCAAGAACGACCCCAGTTCCGCCTACAACAACCCGGCGGCCATGGCATTTGTTGAGCACAATGTTGCGCAATTCACCGTCGATTACGCGCGAATCAAGATCAAGTACAAAGGGGAGGCCAACAACTATCTTGGCAACCCCGTGACCAACACGCCGGTCACTGACGAAGGGTTCCCGGGCTCAGAGGCCACGGTGAACAACAACGATGGCGGTGAAGGCGGGTTCACCGCCTGGTTGCCCACCGGTTTCATGGTGATGCCCCTGGGTGACCGCTTTGCGTTCGGCTTGAGCCAGGTGGTTCCGCAAGGCATGCGTTCAACGTGGGATTCGGACTCGAAACTGCGGGATTTTGCGGTAGACACCAAGATTGAAACCGTCGGCCTGACCGGTTCTCTTTCGTTCAAAGTGAACGATCAGTTCTCGATTGGTGGCGGTGTCATCGTCCAGCACAGCAAAGGCTTCGTCAGCCAGAACATCGACTTGCTGGCGGCAGCCTCCAACTCCCAGTCCGAGTTGTTGGGCGGCATCGACTTCCCGGCAGGGGTCGGTGGCGCGCTGATGCGGGTCAAGGTCGATAATATCTCGGCGGGCTGGTTCACCGGTGTCGTCTGGAAACCGACGCAGCAAGACACCCTGGGCCTGAATTATCACGCCAAGATCAAGAACAAAATGACCGGCAAATACAATATCTACGCCGATCAGTTTTCCTACAACCTGATGACCCAACCCAGCCCGTTTGGTGGCAGTGGCACGCTGGTCGAAGAGGCTTACCCTGGGCTGAAGCTGTTCCCGGATGGCGCGCATGCCAGCACCCAACTGGACATTCCGGCCACGGCGGCCTTTGACTGGGTCCACCAGTTCAACGACCGTTTCACGTTGGGCGCCAGTGTGGCCTGGACTCAGTGGTCGTCGTTCAAGGACCTGACCCTCAAGTCCGGCGATATCACCATCGTCTCCATTCCCTACAACTACAAAGACACCTGGATGTACTCCGTGGGTGGCGACTTCCGTGCCACGGATGAGCTGACCCTGCGTGCGGGCGTGGCCCTTGACCAGACGCCAACCCGTAATTCGACCCGTGACCCACGGATTCCAGACGGCGACCGTACATTCCTGTCATTGGGCGCGGGCTACGAGGTCAAAGCGATCAAGGGCTTGAGCCTTGACGTGGCGTACTCGCACCAGTTCGTCCAGGAGGTCAAGTTGAAGACCAAGAACGTCGACCGCCTAGGGGGCGCGAGCCTCGACGGTAAAGCCGAGTCGTCGGGCGATGTGGTGAGTGTGTCGGCCACCTACGCGTTCTGATGATTGATCGAGGATGATGGAAGAGGGCATCAAGCGCATCTTGCTGCCGTTATTCCGTGGTTCATCCTCATTCCTTTTTTGCGTGTTGATTGATCCGGCTGACCCGTTCAGCCGCTGTTTTTTTCGCCCAAGCATTAAATAAAAATTTCAAAACAAAATTTGAAAAATGCTTTGCGAGTTTGTAGTGTGGCTTTGTGCCGCAGCTTATCCGGGCTGTGGCACCGAGGCCGTACCCTGAATCGAGTAGAGGTATCCCCATGGTTATCTGGTTATTGGCGGGTGTCGCAGCAGCGATTGCCCTGGCGTATCGACAAGCGGCGGCCACCTTGTGGCTGGGTGCGGGCCTGGTCTGGCTGGCGGTGGGTTATCTGTTCAATGTGGTCGAGGGCTTGGGTGTCACGGTCGCAGCCTTGCTGGTGCTGGCGCCCGCTTTACTGATGACGATCAAGCCTCTGCGCCGCACGCTGTTGACCCGCAAGGCCCTGGCCTTGTTTCGCACCATCATGCCGGCAATGTCCGACACCGAACGCGCCGCCATCGAGTCCGGCACCGTGTGGTGGGACGCCGAGCTGTTCAGCGGCAAACCCGACTGGCAGCGCCTGCTGCAAGCCGCCCCGGCCAGCCTTAGCGCAGAAGAGCAGGCCTTCCTCGATAACGAGGTGGAGACCCTGTGCGACATCGCCAACGACTGGGAAACCACCCAGGTGTGGCAGGACATGTCCCCCGAAGGTTGGCAGTACACCAAGGACGCCGGTTTCCTCGGCATGATTATTCCCAAGCAGTACGGCGGCAAAGGCTTCTCCCACTACGCCCATTCGCAGGTGGTGATGAAATTGTCGACGCGCTGCTCGGCGGCGGCGATTTCGGTGATGGTGCCCAACTCCCTGGGCCCGGCCGAGTTGTTGTTGCACTACGGCACCGACGCCCAGCGCAACTACTACCTGCCACGTTTGGCGCGGGGCGAGGACATTCCGTGTTTTGCCCTGACCAGCCCTTACGCTGGCTCCGACGCCGGCGCGATCCCCGACCTGGGCATCGTCTGCAAGGGCACCCATGAAGGTGAGGAAGTGCTGGGTTTCCGCGTGACCTGGGACAAGCGCTACATCACCCTTGGGCCGATTGCCACTGTGCTCGGCCTGGCGTTTCGCGCCGAAGACCCGGACGGTTTGCTCGGCCCGGCCGGTTCGTTGGGCATCACCTGTGCGTTGATCCCGACCGCCCATCCAGGGGTCAACAGTGGCCGCCGGCATTGGCCGTTGAATGCGGTGTTCCAGAACGGCCCGACCACCGGCAAGGATGTGTTTATCCCACTGGAGTGGGTGATTGGCGGCCGCGAACAAGTCGGCAACGGCTGGCGCATGCTGATGGAATGCCTGGCAGCGGGCCGGGCGATTTCCCTGCCGTCGGCCAACGTCGGCCTGGGCAAGGTCGCCGTGCGCGGTACCACTGCGTATGCGGCGATGCGCAAACAGTTCGGCCTGCCCATCGGCAAGTTCGAAGGCGTGCAGGCACCACTGGCGCGCATGGCCGGGCATTTGTACGCGTGCGATGCGGTGCGCAAAGTCTCGGTGGCATCCCTGGATGCCGGCGAAAAACCCTCGGTGATCTCGGCCATTGCCAAGTACCACGTCACCGAACGTGCACGGATCATCGTCAACGACGGCATGGACATCGTGGCCGGCAAGGGCATCTGCATGGGGCCGAACAACTTCCTGGCCCGTGCCTACCAGCAAAGCCCCATCGCCATCACGGTGGAGGGCGCCAATATCATGACCCGCTGCCTGATTATCTTTGGCCAGGGCCTGATCCGCTGCCATCCCTACGTGTTCCGCGAGATGGAAGCGGCGCGCAACCCGGACCGGCGCCAATCCCTGGAAGACTTTGACCGTGCGATGTTCGGCCATGTGAGTTTTGTCCTGGCCAATACCGTACGCGCCGCGGTGCATGCGCTGACGGGCGGGCGGCTGATTTCCGTACCGGCCAAGACAGATCCGGCACTGGCGTCCTACTACCGCCAGGCCAATCGTCTGTCGGTGGTGCTGGCATTGATCTCGGATGTGTCCATGGGCGTGCTGGGCGGAGCCCTCAAGCGCAAGGAAAGTATCACTGGGCGTTTGGGGGATATGCTGTCGCAGCTGTACATCCTGTCCTGCGTGCTCAAGCGTTTTGAGGACGACGGCCGGCCCCAGGCGGACCTGCCGCTGGTGCATTGGGCGGCTCAGGATGCGTTGCTGCGCGCCCATGAAGCCCTCGCCGAAGTGCTCGACAACTACCCATCCAAAGCCGCTGCGGCGGTGGTGCGTGGCTTGAGTTTTCCGTTGGGCATTCCCCTGCGCAAACCC
This sequence comes from Pseudomonas sp. 18.1.10, assembly GCF_024655625.1. NCBI lineage: Bacteria > Pseudomonadati > Pseudomonadota > Gammaproteobacteria > Pseudomonadales > Pseudomonadaceae > Pseudomonas > Pseudomonas sp. 18.1.10. The sequence continues at coordinate 511 of NZ_JANLGL010000038.1, read as the reverse complement.
TCGGATCGCCTGTTGGCGCAGGTCGCGGACGTCGTGCAAACCCCCGGCGAGACCCGCGACCGCTTGCTGGCCAATTCCTACATTCCGCGCGCGGAAATCGACAAGTTGGCCTACGGCGAACTGGGCTTCCGCTTGTTGCCACAGGTGGAGTTGATCGACGCACGGCTCAAACCGGCGATCAAGCAGGGCCTGCTCGAACCGCTGCCGATCTCGGCCACGGCCTTCACCGCGTGGCGGGTCAAGGCGCGGGCGCAGGACCTGATTAGCGACGACGAAGACGCCCTGCTGGCGCGTTATGTGGAATACGCCGATCACGCCATCCAGGTGGACGACTTCCCGCAGGACTTCGGTCTGCTGGAGGCGTTGCAACAGCGCAAGCAGGCGCTGGAACCGGTGGCCAAGCGCCGCAGCAGCCAAGGCGAAAACGCTTCGGTCAACTAGCCGCAACGCGGTCAATGTGGGAGCTGGCTTGCCTGCGATAGCGGTGTATCAGGCACACCGCTATCGCTGT
>NZ_JANLGL010000389.1:0-2897 GCF_024655625.1 Pseudomonas sp. 18.1.10 | reverse complement strand
TACAGTCTGTCAGTTGATAACGATGTCGACTGACCCATCGCCTTCGCGAGCAAGCCCGCTCCCACATTTGGATCTCATTTCAAGCTGATTTCTTGCTTTATCTTTTTTGCGCAAACCTATGACCGGCAAAACCCAATCCACCTCGAAAATCGCCCGAATCCTCTTCGGCCTGCTGGCCTACGTCAGCCTGGGCATTGGCTTGGTGGCGATTGTCATACCGGGTTTGCCCACCACCGAATTCATCCTGCTCGCCGCCTGGGCCGCCACCAAAAGCTCACCGCGTCTCAGTGCCTGGCTGGAAAACCACCGTTTGTTCGGGCCGATCCTGTTCAACTGGCGCAACGGCAAGATCATCGCCCGCCGGGCCAAGGTCAGCGCCACCGTGAGCATGCTGCTCTGCGCCGGGCTGATGCTGGTGATGCTCGACCACGGCTGGCCGATCTACCTGGCGATTGCCGGGATGAGCCTGGGCAACCTGTGGATCTGGTCGCGCCCGGAACGTCTCGCACGGCCCGCCTAACGCCGCGCGTAGGACACTTCCTACCGCTCATCGCCTCCCTCTCATGAAACGCCCCTCTGCGCCGATGCCCAAGACATAGCGCCGAATGGACTTGGCCGTGCTTCGCATACCAATAAGTCCATTCGCGAGTGAACCTATGTTCGACACCCTCTCCATCCGCCTGAAAATCGTCCTGTTGTCCGGCCTTTGCCTGTTGGGCGTGATTGCCCTGGTCGTCGGCGTCAACCTGTACGAGGCCGATCAGAACAACCATCTGGTCCGCGACTCAAGCTCGCGAATGCTCACCGACAGCGTGCAGGACCTGTTGCAGGCCAAGGCCGCCGAACAAGCGGTGCAACTGCAGAAAACCTTTGGCGAAAACCTGTTGGTGGTGACCGCCCTCGCCGACCAGGTCAAAGACCTGCGCGCCCTCGCCCGCCAACGCTCGCTGGAGCCCGGCGCCCTGCGCGAAGCCCTCAACCAGAGCGTCAAGACCGCCTTTGAGCGCAACCGCAAGGCCCTGGGTATCTGGCTGTCGTTCGAACCCAACGGGCTGGATGGCAAGGACAGCGAATTCATCGACGACAAGGCCCGCGTCTCCAACGAAAAAGGGCGTTTCTCCACTTACTGGAGCCGCGCCGGCGGCGAAGGCTTGAACACCATCATGGTCGAGGACGACCTGACCAAGACCAGCCTCAACCTCAGCGGCACGCCCTACAACATCTGGTACACCTGCCCACGGGACACCCGCAGTGTTTGCCTGCTGGACCCGTACGCCGATGAAGTGGCGGGCAAGTCGATGCTGATGACCACCATCTCCCTGCCGCTGATCGTCGACGGCAACGTCATCGGCGTGGTCGGTATCGACATCGCCCTCGACACCCTGCAAGCCACCACCGACGTTGCGCAAAAAGAACTGTTCGACGGCGCCGCCCACCTGGAAGTCCTCTCCAGCACCGGCCTGATTGCGGCCTACAGCGGTGAGCCAGGCCGGGTCGGCAAAAACCTGGTGGACATCCTCGGCGCCGAAGGCAAGGAGATCGTGCAACTGCTGGCCAACGGCACGCACACGATCCGTGAACAGGACGACACCATCCGCGCCGTGTACCCGGTCAAGCCGATTGCCGATGCCAAATCCTGGGGCGTGCTCATCAAGCTGCCCAAACAGGTGATGCTGGCCGACGCCAGCAAACTGCAAACCCTGCTCGACAAAGCCCAGGACGCCGGCACCCTGAAGGCCCTGCTGGTCGGTGCCGCCGCTGGCCTGCTGGGCTTGCTGCTGATCTGGCTGACCGCCACCGGCGTGACGCGCCCGATCAACAACGTGGCTGCCATGCTCAAGGGCATTGCCAGCGGCGACGGCGACCTCACCCAACGCCTGGCCTACAGCAAGAAAGACGAGCTGGGCGAATTGGCGAACGGCTTCAACGCCTTCCTCGACAAGCTGCAACCGACCATCGCGCAGATCAAGCAAAGCATCACCGAAGCGCGCGGCACCGCCGACCAGTCCTCGGCCATCGCACGCCAGACCAGCGAAGGCATGCAGGTGCAGTTCCGCGAAATCGACCAGGTGGCCACCGCCTCCAACGAAATGAGCGCCACCGCCCATGACGTCGCCAACAGCGCCTCCAACGCCGCCAGCGCGGCCCGGGGCGCCGATCAGTCGGCGCGTGAAGGCATGTCGATCATCGAGCAAAGCACCCGCGACATCACCACCCTCGCCGAAGAAGTCAGCAAGGCCGTGGGCGAAGTCGAGGCGCTAGCGGTGAACAGCGAGCAGATTGGCTCGGTGCTGGAAGTGATCCGCAGCATTGCCGAGCAGACCAACCTGCTGGCACTCAACGCCGCCATCGAAGCGGCCCGCGCCGGCGAAAGCGGCCGGGGGTTTGCGGTGGTGGCCGACGAAGTGCGCAACCTGGCCAAGCGCACCCAGGATTCGGTGGAGGAGATCCGCGTGGTGATCGAACGCATCCAGAGCGGCACCCGTGGCGTGGTGGCGACCATGCATTCGAGCCAGAGCCAGGCCCAGAACAATGCCGGGCAGATCCATCAGGCGGTGCAGGCCCTGGGCAAGATCAGCGAGGCGGTGACTGTAATCAGCGACATGAACCTGCAAATCGCCAGCGCCGCCGAACAACAGAGCGCCGTGGCCGAAGAGGTCAACCGCAACGTCTCGGCGATCCGTACCGTGACCGAGACGCTGACGGGCCAGGCCACCGAATCGGCGGCCATCAGCAGCCAGCTGAATGCATTGGCCAACCAGCAGATGACGTTGATGAATCAGTTCAGGGTGTAAACCCCAACCCCGAGAACAATGGAATCCCCCTGTGGGAGCAGGGCTTGTGTGGGAGCGGGCTTGCTCGCGAAGGCGGCGTGTCAGTCAATTCATCTCTGACTG
>NZ_JANLGL010000388.1:0-2910 GCF_024655625.1 Pseudomonas sp. 18.1.10 | reverse complement strand
GGCAGCGTGTCAGTCAATACATCTGGTGACTGAACCACCGTATTCGCGAGCAAGCCCGCTCCCACACAAGCCCCGCTCCCACATTAGGTTTGTGGCGTGCTTGCTACAGGTTATTTACCGATCCACTCGGCCACACGCTCAGGGTGCTTGGCCACCCAATCCTTGGCCGCCGCATCCGGCTTGGCGCCCTCTTGAATAGCCAGCATGACTTCGCCGATTTCATCCTTGGAGGCCCACTGGAATTTCTTCAGGAAGGCCGCGACTTCCGGCGCTTTCTTCTCCAGGCCCTTGCTGCCGATGCTGTTGACGGTTTCAGCCGCGCCATACACGCCTTTTGGATCTTCCAGGAAACGCAGTTTCCACTTGGCAAACATCCAGTGCGGCACCCAACCGGTGACCGCAATGGATTCCTGCTTGTCTTCGGCGCGGGTCAGTTCGGCGATCATCGCTGCGCCCGAACTGGCTTGCAGTTTGTAGTCGAGGCCGTACTGCTTGATGGCTTCGTCGGTCTTGAGCATCACGCCTGAACCGGCGTCGATGCCGACGATTTTGTTCTTGAAGGTGGTGTCGGTCTTGAGGTCTTCGATGGATTTGGCTTTCACGTACTCCGGCACGATCAGGCCGATTTTCGCATCCTTGAAGTTAGGGCCGTAGTCGACCACCTTGTCCTTGTTCTTGGTCCAGTATTCACCGTGGGTTACCGGCAACCAGGCAGACAGCATGGCGTCGAGTTTACCGGTGGCCACGCCTTGCCACATGATCCCGGTGGCGACTGCTTGCAGTTTCACGTCATAACCGAGCTTGGCCTTGATAACCTCTGCCGCCACGTGCGTGGTGGCAACGCTGTCGGACCAGCCGTCCACGTAGCCGATGCTCAGGGTTTTGCTGTCGGCGCTGGCCAGTGTGGAGCTCATCGCAACTACCAGAGTGGCAGCTGCGCCCAAGAGTCGTCGCATCTTCATCGTACTTCCCCGAAAGTGCTGCGCCCGACGGATGCCGAGCGACGTCAACCTGTTGTTATGTGGTGCGCCGCGCCCCCTTCACGCGCATCGATCCGGCTGCTGCGGCATCAGTGGAGTGCTGACACTTCGATCATCAACCCGCAAGGAGTTGGAACCTGCTCTGTCAGCGACCTCACCCGAGCAAGAAACGACATCACAACGCCAGCAGGACGCCTTGTAGGATTTGGCGTCAAAATCCCGCCCGAACTTTGCATGTCAAAATCATGCAGCCCCACTGGGATGGGACAAATCCGGGTAAGATGCGCGCCTTTGCTCCCCCAGATAAGCCGACCATGCCCGCGACTGCCCGCTTTCCTGCCCTGCCCTATTTCTTCGCCTTGATCCTTGGCCTGCTGGCCCTGGTCGGTTACTGGTACGGCCTCGGCCGGCCGGTGGTGCTGCCCGACGTCGCCAGTGCATCGCACAAGATGCAGTGCGCGTCCTACACACCTTTCGATAAAGACCAATCGCCGTTCGACCAGCCGCTCAAACTGCGCCCGGAGCGCATGGACGCGGACCTGGCTCTGCTGGCGACCCGCTTTGAGTGCGTGCGCACCTACACCATGGTCGGCCTGGAAGCTTTGCCGGACATGGCGCGCAAGCATGGCTTGAAGGTGATGGCCGGTGCCTGGGTCAGCAGTGACCCGGTGGCCACCGAAAAGGAAATCAACGAGCTGATCGCCTCCGCCAACGCCCATCCGGATGTCATCACGTCGGTGATCGTCGGCAACGAAGCGTTGCTGCGCAAGGAAGTCACGGCTACGCAGTTGGTGAAGCTGATCCAGACGGTCAAAAGCCAGATCAAGCAACCGGTGACCTACGCCGACGTGTGGGAATTCTGGCTGCAACACCCGGAAATCGCCCCGGCCGTGGACTTCCTGACCATCCACTTGCTGCCGTACTGGGAAGATGACCCGTCCGGCATCGACCAGGCGCTCAAGCATGTGGGCGATGTGCGCCAGACCTTCGGCACCAAATTCGCGCCCAAGGACATCTTGATCGGTGAAACCGGCTGGCCCAGCGAAGGCCGCCAGCGTGAAACCGCGGTGCCCAGCCGCGTAAACGAAGCCAAGTTCATGCGCGGCTTCGTGGCCATGGCCGAAGCCAATGGCTGGCACTACAACCTGATCGAAGCCTTTGACCAGCCGTGGAAACGCGCCAGTGAAGGCGCCGTGGGCGGCTATTGGGGCCTGTTCGACGCGGACCGCCAGGACAAGGGCATCCTCGCCGGGCCGGTGACCAATGTGCCGTACTGGCCGTTGTGGCTGGGTGTAGGTGGATTGATCCTGCTGGGCACCTTGGCGCTGGGTGGCCGTGTACGCAGCCCCCGTGCCGCGCTGGCCTTGCCGCTGCTGGGCGCGGTGGCGGCCTGCTCCATCGGCAGCTGGGCAGAACTGACCCGCATTACTGCACGCTTCAATGATGAATGGGTGTGGGCAGGTTTGCTGCTGGTGCTGAACCTGTTGGTGCTGGCCCATGCCGCCCTGGCCTTGAGTGCTCGCGAAGGCTGGCGTGAGCGGGCGTTCAACTGGCTGGAGCAACGTGCTGGCTGGTTGATGGCGATTGCCGGGTTTGCCGGAGCAGTGATGATGTTGGCGTTGGTGTTCGAACCGCGCTATCGCAGCTTCCCGAGTGCGGCACTGGTGTTGCCGGCGTTGGTTTACCTGGTTCGTCCAGTCACTGGCCCGCGCCGGGAGATTGCCTTGCTGGCGTTTATCATCGGTGCCGGCGTGGCGCCGCAGTTGTACCGTGAGGGCTTGTTGAATCAGCAGGCTTGGGGCTGGGCACTGGTCAGCATGTTGATGGTTGGGGCTTTGTGGCGGTGCTTGCGGGTGCGCAAGGCTTAAGACCGCTTTCGCGAGCAAGCCCGCTCCCACACTTGACCGAGTTCCAACATGAGAATGCGGTC
>NZ_JANLGL010000387.1:0-2927 GCF_024655625.1 Pseudomonas sp. 18.1.10 | reverse complement strand
TCAGTCGGTAAATCTACTGACTGACACTCCGCCTTCGCGAGCAAGCCCGCTCCCACAGTTTGATCCCATTCCACATTTGGCCGGGTGGTGGGTTTTTAAGCTTTTTGCCAGACCTTGGGCTTGAAGAACAGTGTCTCTCCGCGGGCCAAACCGGTGAGGCTGTCGTGGTCTTTCACCACTTCGGCTTCGATCAGCTCGCTCTGGCCTTCCACTTTCAACGTCACGCGTGTGGTCGCGCCCAACGGGCGGATGTCGCGCACTTCGGCGGCGTGGTGGTCTTCCAGTTCGTGGCGCGACAGCGACACTTCATGGGGGCGGAACAGTACGTGGTTGTCTTCACCCAGGTGCAGGCGGTTGGAGTCGCCGAGGAAGTGGTAGACGAAATCACTGGCCGGGTTTTCGTAGACTTCACCCGGTGAGCCGATCTGTTCGATCACGCCCTTGTTCATCACCACGATACGGTCGGCGACTTCCATGGCCTCTTCCTGGTCGTGGGTCACGAACACCGAGGTCAGGTTGATGTCTTCGTGCAGGCGTGCGAGCCAGCGGCGCAGTTCCTTACGCACCTTGGCGTCGAGGGCGCCGAACGGCTCATCCAGCAGCAACACCTTCGGTTCCACCGCCAGGGCGCGGGCCAGGGCGATACGCTGGCGCTGGCCACCGGAGAGTTGTTCCGGGTAGCGGTCGGACAGCCAGTCCAGCTGCACCATGTTCAGCAGCTCGTGGACTTTGCTGGCGATCTGGCTTTCGTTCGGACGCTGGTTCTTCGGTTTCATGCGCAGGCCGAAGGCAACGTTGTCGAACACGGTCATGTGGCGGAACAACGCGTAGTGCTGGAACACAAAGCCGACGTTGCGATCACGCACGTCGTGGCCGGAGACGTCTTCACCGTGGAACACGATACTGCCGTCATCCGGGGTTTCCAGGCCGGCGATGATGCGCAGCAAAGTGGTCTTGCCGCAGCCGGACGGGCCAAGCAACGCCACCAGCTCGCCACTCTGGATATCCAGATTGATGCTGTTCAGGGCCTTGAAGGCGTTGAAGTTCTTGCTGACATTACGGACTTCGATCGACATGACTTATTCCTCACCGGCACTGTTGCGCAGGCGGTTGATACGGTTCTCGCTCCACTGCTTGAGCAGCAGGATGAAGAGCGCCAGGATCAGCAGCAGGCTGGCCACCGCAAACGCGGCGACGTGGTTGTATTCGTTGTAGAGAATCTCGACGTGCAGCGGCAGGGTGTTGGTGACGCCGCGAATGTGGCCGGACACTACCGACACCGCGCCGAATTCGCCCATGGCCCGTGCGGTACACAGCACCACGCCGTAGATCAGGCCCCATTTGATATTCGGCACGGTGACGTGCCAGAACATCTGCCAGCCATTCGCACCGAGCAGGCGTGCGGCTTCTTCTTCCTGGGTGCCCTGCTCTTGCATCAGCGGGATCAGTTCACGGGCCACGAACGGCACGGTGACGAAGATGGTCGCCAGCACGATGCCGGGCAAGGCGAACACGATCTGGATGTCATGGTCCTGCAACCACGGGCCAAAGAAGCCCTGGGCGCCGAACATCAGCACGTAGACCAGGCCGGCGATCACCGGCGACACCGAGAACGGCAGGTCGATCAGCGTGACCAGGATGCTCTTGCCACGGAACGAGTATTTGCTCACGCACCAGGCGGCGCTGACGCCGAACACCACGTTGAGCGGCACCGAAATCGCCACGGCGATCACCGTGAGTTTCAGCGCCGACAGCGCGTCGGGTTCGAGGATCGCGGTGAAGAACGAACCGAGGCCGTTCTTCAAGCCCTGGGTCACCACGATCAACAGCGGCAACAGCAGGAACAGCACGAACACCAGCCAGCCGAGGCCGATCAGGATACGTCGCGACACTGCGCTGCCACGGCGGGCAGCGTTGGCCGAGGACGCGGCGGAAATAGACGATTGGGACATGTTCCGCGCCTCCTTATGGACGTTCGATGCGCCGCTGCAACAAGTTGATCAGCAGCAGCAGGACAAAGGAAACCACCAGCATCAGCACGCCGATGGACGTGGCGCCGCGGTAGTCGTATTGGTCGAGCTTGACCATGATGAGCAGCGGCAGGATCTCGGTTTTCATCGGCATGTTGCCGGCGATGAAGATCACCGAACCGTACTCACCGACGCCACGGGCAAACGCCAGGGCGAAACCGGTGAGCCACGCAGGCAGCAACGCCGGCACGAGGATGTAGCGGAACACCTGCAACGGCTTGGCGCCCAGGCAGGCGGCGGCTTCTTCGATTTCCCGGGGGATGTCGGCCAGTACCGGCTGCACCGTACGCACCACGAACGGCAGCGTGACAAAGGTCAGCGCCAGGGTAATGCCCAGCGGGGTGTAGGCGATCTTGAAGCCCAGGTCGGCGGCGAACTGGCCGACGAAACCATTCGGCGTATACAAGGCGGTCAGTGCGATACCCGCCACGGCGGTGGGCAAGGCGAAGGGCAGGTCGATCATCGCATCGATGATCTTGCGGCCGGGGAAGGTGTAGCGCACCAGCACCCAGGCCAGCAGTGTGCCGATCACGCCGTTGATTAGCGCGGCGTACAGCGCGGTGCTGAAGCTCAACTGCAACGCCGCCAATACGCGCGGTGCGGAGATGATGTTCCAGAACTGATCCCAGGTGAGTTGAGCGGCGTGTACAAACATCGCCGCGAGGGGGATGAGTACGATCAGGCTGAGGTACACCACGGTGTAGCCCAGCGTCAGCCCGAAGCCGGGTATGACGGGGGAGATACGACGCGACATAAGAGTCCTTGGTTAGGGGAGCAGACATGCAAAACCCGCAAGCGAATGCGGGCTCCTTATCCCTGTAGGAGCGGGCCTTGTGTGGGGGGGGGGCCACCTCCCCCGCCCCAACACCCGCTTACTGGGGGGGGTTGATCTGGTCG
>NZ_JANLGL010000386.1:0-2932 GCF_024655625.1 Pseudomonas sp. 18.1.10 | reverse complement strand
TCAGTCGCTAAATCTTTTGCTGACCCACCGCATTCGCGAGCAAGCCCGCTCCCACACAAGCCTGCTCTCACATATTCCTCTGCATTCTGATACCTGTACTCCGGCTGCCCACGCCCGTACAATCCCAAGTCATTTCAAGTCCAAGCAACCGACAACGGCCTACCATGCGTACCAGTCAATATTTGCTCGCCACACAGAAAGAAACGCCTTCCGATGCGGTAGTAATCAGCCATCAGCTGATGCTGCGTGCCGGCATGATCCGCAAACTGGCCTCCGGCCTGTACACCTGGCTGCCCATGGGCTTGAAGGTGATGCGCAAGGTCGAAGCCATCGTTCGCGAAGAAATGAACGCCGCCGGCTCTCTGGAAGTGTTGATGCCGAGCACCCAACCGGCTGAACTGTGGCAGGAATCCGGGCGCTGGGAAGAGTACGGCCCTGAGTTGTTGCGCTTCAAGGATCGTCATGGCCGCGATTTCTGCGCCGGCCCGACCCACGAAGAAGTGATCACCGACCTGATGCGCAACGAGCTGAGCAGCTACAAGCAGCTGCCGCTGAACCTGTATCAGATCCAGACCAAATTCCGTGACGAAATCCGCCCACGCTTCGGCTTGATGCGCGGCCGTGAATTCATCATGAAGGACGCCTATTCGTTCCACGCTGACCAGGCATCGCTACAGGTCACCTACGACCGCATGCACCAGGCCTACTGCAACGTGTTCACGCGCCTGGGCCTGAAATTCCGCCCGGTTGAAGCGGACAACGGCTCCATCGGCGGCGCTGGCTCCCACGAATTCCACGTACTGGCCGAATCCGGCGAAGACGACATCGTGTTCAGCAACGGCTCCGACTACGCGGCGAACATCGAGAAAGCCGAAGCCGTGCCACGGGAAACGTCCCGCGCCGCGCCGGCTGAAGAGCTGCGCCTGGTGGATACGCCTGAGACCAAGACCATCGCGGCCCTGGTGGAAAAATTCAATCTGCCGATTGAAAAGACCATCAAGACCCTGATCGTGCGCGCCGAAGAAGAAGGCAAGCTGATCGCCCTGGTGATCCGTGGCGACCACGAACTCAACGAAATCAAGGCGGCCCAGCAACCTGGCGTGGCCAGCCCGCTGGTCATGGCCACCGATGCCGAACTGCGCGACGCCATTGGCGCCGGCGCCGGTTCCCTCGGCCCGCTGAACCTGCCGCTGCCGATCATCATCGACCGTTCGGTCGAACTGATGAGCGACTTCGGCATCGGCGCGAACATCGACGACAAGCACTACTTCGGCGTGAACTGGGAGCGTGACCTGCCGGTTCCGACCGTGGCCGATCTGCGTAACGTCGTCGCTGGCGACCCAAGCCCGGATGGCAAGGGCACCCTGGAAATCAAGCGCGGCATCGAAGTCGGGCACATCTTCCAGCTGGGCAACAAGTACAGCCAGGCGATGAACTGCAAGGTGCTGGGCGAAAACGGCAAGCCGGTAATCCTCGAAATGGGTTGCTACGGTATTGGCGTGTCCCGCGTGGTGGCCGCTGCCATCGAGCAGAACAACGACGCAAACGGCATCATCTGGAGCGACACCCTGGCGCCGTTCCAGATCGCCCTCGTGCCCCTGCGCTACGAAACCGAGCAAGTACGCGAAGCCACCGACAAACTGTATGCCGAACTGACGGCCGCCGGTTTTGAAGTGCTGCTGGATGACCGGGACAAGAAAACCAGCCCGGGCATCAAGTTCGCCGACATGGAACTGATTGGCATCCCGCACCGGATCGTGGTCAGTGACCGCGGCCTGGCCGATGGCAATCTGGAATACAAGAGCCGGACCGAAGCCGAAGCCCAACCGTTGCCGGTGGCTGACGTGCTGTCCTTCCTCCAGGCGCGTATTCGTCGCTGAAAACCAGATCAAGAGAAGTCATGTTCAAGCGAAACACCAGAGCCCTGGGGGGCGCCGCCTTGTGCGGCGCCCTGCTGGTCAGCGGCTGCGCCAACCAGATGTCGCAACGCAGTGAGCACGAGGAGCGGGTCGAGCGTAAGTTGCTCGACCACAGCCTGCAGATCGATGTAGGCGAACCCAAAGTGCTGGAGCTGCCGCAACGCCGGGTGCGCATTCACGAGCAGAAGACCTTTGAGGTCACCGAGTTCGAAGTCACCCGTCGTTACGACCGCTACACCCCCTACCAGCCCTGGCGCAAACTCTATGAGATGCCGTTGGGTGCCGTCGCCCTGGTGGCCGGCGCGGGTGCCAACGTGGTGAATATCTTCGCCCTGGGCAACCTGCCGACCAGCGTTACCCGCGACTGGCTGACCTATGGCGTGGACGGCCTTAACCCGTTCATGAACGTGCAGTCCCATGGCCGTGCGCAACAGAACCTGGCGGGTATCGATGAAGTCCAGCGCGACAAGCGCGTGGAGTATTCGAGCCTGCCCTGGAGCGAGCGCCCGGTACAAGTCACTGCCGGCAAGCAAACCCATGAGCTGAGCACCGACCGCAACGGCGTCCTGCGCCTGAACCTGTTGGACAGCCCCTTTGCCGAGCAGGACCTGAACCGCATCACCACCCTGAAAATCAGCGTGGAAGATGGCCAGGACGACGTGCATTCGGACTCCACACTGGCGATCAGCAGCACCTTGCGCGGCAAGCTGCTGGAAGCTCACGGCCTGATCTACGATGACCTGGAAGATGACGAGGTGAACCAGTGGGTGCACCGAGTCAAGCGCCTGTCGGAGTTGGGTTTGGAAGAGGAAGCCAGCGAGCTTGAGCAGAGCCTGATCGAACTGACGCGCAATGATCCCGAGTTGCAGCAGGAGTTTTTGCAGGCGTTGACCAAGGATGCGGGGCGGTTGGTCGCAGATCCTGGCGCTCGCTGAGATCTAAAGCCTGCTGAAGATCTAATGTGGGAGCGGGCTTGTGTGGGAGCGGGCTTGCTCGCGAATGCGGTGGTTCAG
>NZ_JANLGL010000385.1:0-2947 GCF_024655625.1 Pseudomonas sp. 18.1.10 | reverse complement strand
TGACACACCGCATTCGCGAGCAAGCCCGCTCCCACACAAGCCAGCTCCCACATTTTGAATTGCACCGGACATGAAAAAGGCGGCGACCCTCAACAGGTCGCCGCCTTTTTATTACTGCTGGTGAAGCTTAATCCGGCAGTTTAAACGCCATCACATAGTCACCCTGCTTGGTGCCCAGGGAACCATGACCGCCCGCCACGACCAGCACGTATTGCTTGCCGTCCTTGCCGGTGTAGGTCATCGGTGTGGTTTGCGCGCCTGCTGGCAGGCGGCCTTCCCACAGTTGCTTGCCGTTTTTCACGTCATAGGCACGCAGGTACTGGTCCAGGGTGCCGCTGAGGAACGCCACGCCACCAGCGGTGGTGAACGTGCCGCCCAGGCTAGGCACGCCCATGCTCAGTGGGATGGGCACTGGCGAGCTGTCGCGCACGGTGCCGTTCTTGTGCATCCAGATGGTTTTGTGGGTGGTCAGGTCGACCGCGGCCACATAACCCCAGGCCGGTGCCTGGCACGGCAGGCCCAGTGGCGACAGCAGGGCTTCGAGGATCACGCCGTACGGCGCGCCTTTGTTCGGCTGCACGCCTTCGGTTTCGCTGACGCGCGGGCCTTGCTTGGCGATGTCGGCAGCCGGGATCAGCTTGGACTTGAACGCCATGTAGCTTGGGTTGACGAAGGCCAGTTGACGCACCGGGTCGACGGAGATGCCGCCCCAGTCGAACACGCCGAAGTTACCCGGATAAACGATCGAACCTTGCAGCGATGGCGGAGTGAACGGGCCGTCGTAGCGCATGGATTTGAAATCAATCCGGCACAGCAGTTGGTCGAACGGCGTCACGCCCCACATGTCGCGTTCTTTCAACGGCGGCGGCATGAAGTTCAGGTCGGACTTGGGCTGGGTCGGCGAGGTGTGGTCGCCAGCAACTGCGCCTTGCGGTACGGCGATTTCGTGGATCGGCACCACCGGCTGGCCAGTGGCACGGTCGAGCACGTAGATGCTGCCTTGCTTGGTCGATGCCATGACCGCCTGCTTCACGCCGGCTTCGGTCTTGATGTCGATCAGCGATGGCTGGCCGCCTACGTCCATGTCCCACAGGTCATGGTGAGTGAACTGGAAGGTCCATTTCACGTGGCCGCTGTCGATGTCCAGGGCGGTCAGGCCGGCGCTGTATTTTTCCGAGTCTTCGGTACGGTCGCCGCCGTATTGGTCGGGCATCTGGTTGCCCATCGGCAGGTAGAGCATGCCGAGTTTTTCATCCACCGAGAACATGGACCACATGTTCGGCGAGTTGCGGGTGTAGGTCTTGCCTTCGGCCAACGGGGTGGTGTCGTCCGGGTTGCCGCTGTCCCAGTTCCACACCAGCTTGCCGGTGTGTACGTCGAACGCGCGGATCACGCCGCTCGGCTCGTCGGTGGAGACGTTGTCGGTGACGTGGCCACCGATCACCACCAGGTTTTTGGTCACAGCCGGTGGCGAGGTGGAGTAGTAACCGCCTGGGGCGAAGCCGCCGATATTGGCGCGCAGGTCGACCTGGCCTTTGTCACCGAAGTCTTCGCACATCTTGCCGGTGTCGGCGTTCAGGGCGATCAGACGGGTGTCGGCAGTCGGGACGAAGATGCGTTTCGGGCAGGCGTTCGGTGCAGCCGCCGGGCTGGCGCTGCCGGTCGGGCTCTGCTCGGAAGCGTACACGGCGTCATCGTGATACGACACGCCACGGCAGGTCATGTGGGCCCAGCCTTTGAAGTTCTCGGCGCCCATGCTGCTGATCTTCGGATCGAAGCGCCAGATTTCCTTGCCGGTGTCCGGGTCCAGGGCAATCACTTGGCTGTGCGGGGTGCACACGTAGAGCATGCCGTTGACTTTCAGCGGGGTGTTTTCCGCGGTGGTCTCGCCTGGATCGTTCGGGCCAGGCAGGTCGCCGGTACGGTAGGTCCACGCCGGTACGAGCTTGCTCACGTTTTGCGGGGTGATCTGTGCCAGTGGCGAGTAACGGTCACCGAACGCCGAACGGCCGTAGGAATTCCAGTCGCCATCGGGTTGGGCCGGTGCAGCGCTGGCCATGCCAGGGACAGCGTCGCGGTCCAGTTGGCCTTTGATCTCACCCGGGTTGGTGAATTGGCTGGCAACTGCAGCGGCGCCAGCCAGCACCACGGCCACGCTCAGCGCGCCGGTGCCCAGTGGCGCCGGTTGGCCACGCAGCAGCGGGCGACGGACCCAAGGCAGCAACATGACGATGCCCAAGGCGAACAGCAGGGCCAGGCGCGGCACCAGCTGCCACCAGTCCAGGCCGACTTCCCACAGTGCCCACACGGTGCTGGCGAACAACACCAGTGCGTACAGGCCCAGCGCAGCGCGGCGGTTGGCCAGCAGCAGAATGCCGGTCAGGCCGACGCCGATACCGGCCAGCAGGTAGTACAGCGACCCGCCGAGCATGCTCAGCTTGACGCCGCCGGCCAGCAAGGCCAGGCCCATGATTAGCAGCAAGACGCCTAGCAGCTTGGGCAGCAAGCGGCTTGGACTTGAAGCACCATCAGTGCTCATAGTGTGTTTCTCCGTTACGTTGGAATTATGTAACCCCGTGCTTCACTGTAGATGACGATTCAGCACAGGCTTGGTTCAGCGATATTCGGTTTTTCTGTGGATAAAGGTGGTTATCCACAGGCGGGCGATGGATTCCCAGGCGCGGAGGGGTGTAAGACAGCGCTGTCTTTGCGAAGGGGGATATTCGGCAAGATGGGATCGACCGGGAGAGTGAAACGTTTCAGGTTGTTGCGGGGAAGGATAAAGGGAGTTGTGTTGGAGAGAAAGGGCGAATCGCGATATGCATCATTTCTGAATTGGTAACAGTGACTAAGTGTCGCTGCAAAAAACCGTGTGAAAGCGAGCTTGTGTGGGAGCGGGCTTGCTCGCGAAAGCGGTGTGTCAGTCACAGATATTTCAACTGATCCA
>NZ_JANLGL010000384.1:0-2960 GCF_024655625.1 Pseudomonas sp. 18.1.10 | reverse complement strand
GCTCGCGAAGACGGAGTGTCAGGCAACAGATTTATTGGCTGACCCACCGCATTCGCGAGCAAGCCCGCTCCCACACAAGCCAGCTCCCACAGGGGTTATGCAGTGTTTGGTAAATTGCCTTTCAGGCCAGTTCTGTGGCGGTGTTTTTGACGACCGCCAACTCCGGATGCGCCACCAACTTATCAATATGCAACTCGTCATTGTTCAACCAGGTCTCCGTCAGCACCCGGTAGTGCTCCATGTCCCGGCAGCGCATGCGCAGGCTGTAGTCGAACGGCCCGCTGATTAGTTGGCATTCGAACACCTGCGGGCAGGCTTTGACGCAGGCTTCGAACGCCTTTTGCGCCGAGCGCCCGCTTTGGTTGGACAAGGCCACCAGCACCAGCAACGACAACCCCGGCGAGACCATCTGCACATCGATGATCGCGCCGTACCCGCGAATCACCCCGCGTCGCTCCAGCTTGCGCACCCGCTCCAGGCAGGGCCTGGGGGTGAGGTGCACCAGCGACGAGAGCTTTTCGTAGGTGATACGCCCCTGGTGGCGCAGCACTTCGATGATGGCTTCATCGATGCGATCCAGCGCAGGGGAGGAATGGGGTCCGTTGGCCTTGGTATCCATGGGTTTCACTTCAGACGGTTGGAAAGAAATTGCTGCAAGCGCTCGCTGTTGGGATGGTCAAGGATCTCGGCACCGCCTTGTTCCTCGACCCGGCCCTGATGCAAGAACAGCACTTGGCTGGACACCTGGCGGGCAAAGCCCATCTCGTGGGTGACCATCAGCATGGTACGACCTTCCTCGGCCAACGTCTGTATGACTTTGAGGACTTCTCCTACAAGTTCCGGGTCAAGGGCGGAGGTCGGTTCATCGAACAGGATGATCTCCGGTTCCATGGCCAGGGCACGGGCAATGGCCACGCGCTGTTGCTGGCCACCGGACAGGAATGCCGGGTACTGATCGGCCACGCGGCCCGGCAGGCCGACCTTGTCCAGGTACAGGCGGGCGCGTTTTTCCGCTTCGGCGGCGCTGACGCCCAACACCCGGCGCGGGGCCATGGTGATGTTTTCCAGCACGGTCATGTGGCTCCACAGGTTGAAGTGCTGGAACACCATGGCCAGGCGTGTGCGCAGGTTTTGCAGCTGGGCCTGGTGCGGCGCGCGGGTGCCGGCGCGGCCGGGCTGCATTTCGATGCTGATGCCGTCGAGGGTGATGACCCCGGCGTCCGGTTGTTCGAGAAAGTTGATGCAGCGCAGCATCGTGCTTTTGCCCGAGCCGCTGGCGCCGATCAGGCTTATCACATCGCCATTGCGGGCATTGACGGACACGCCCTTGAGCACTTCGTGGTCGCCGTAGCGTTTGTGGATGCCTTCGACTTGCAGCTTGACGGCGGCAGTGGTGGTGTTGGCTGCGGGTGCATCAATGGGGTATGCGGCCAGGGCCTGCGCGGACTGATTCATGGGTTAGCCTCGGGTAGGAACAAGAAAACGCATCCAGCGACGTTCGGCCAGTCGGAACAGGCCCACCAGTGCAAAGGACAGCAGCATGTACAGCAGGGCAGCGATGCCAAACGCCTGGAACGTGAGGAACGTCTCGGCATTTGCGTCGCGGGCCACCTTGAGGATGTCGGCGACGGTGGCGGTAAACGCCAGGGAGGTGGCGTGCAGCATCAGGATCATTTCATTGCTGTAGGCCGGCAATGCGCGGCGCAGGGCCGCGGGCACCACGACGAACAGGTTCAGCCGCCAGCCGTGCAGGCCGTAGGCGCGGGCCGCTTCGATTTCGCCGTGGGGGATATTGCGGATCGCCCCGGCGAAGATCTCCACGGTGTAGGCGCAGGTGTTCAGCACAAAGGCCAGCAGGGTGCAGTTCAGCGCATTGCGGAAAAACTGGTTGAGCAGGGCGTTGTCCTGCACCACCTCCAGGCTGTACAGCCCGGTGTAGCAAATCAGCAGTTGGATATACAGCGGCGTGCCGCGAAACAGGTAGGTGTAGACCTCCACCGGCCAGCGCAACCAGAAGTGCTCGGACACCCGCGCCAGCGCCAACGGGATCGACAGGCAAAACCCAAGTACCACCGAGACGATGAACAGCCACAACGTCATGGCCACGCCGGACAAACCCGCGCCATCGCTGAACAGGTAGGCCAGGCCGTATTGCTGGAACAGGTCGATCATCGCGCCATCCCCTTGATGCCGAGGTTGTAGCGCCGTTCGAGGCGCTTGAAGATGCGGTTGGAGAGGGTGGTTATCACCAGGTACACCAGACCCGCGAGGATCAGGAAGTACAACGGCTCGTTGGTGGTCTTGCCGGCGTTCTGCGCGGCCTTGACCAGGTCCGACAGGCCGATGATCGACACCAGCGCGGTGGACTTGAGCAGCACCAGCCAGTTATTGCCCAGGCCCGGCAAGGCAAAGCGCATCAGTTGCGGGAACAGCACCAGGTGGAAACGCTGCCAGCGGCTCAGGCCGTAAGCGGTGGCCGCCTCCAATTGGCCGGCGGGCACGCTGAGGATCGCGCCACGGAAGTTCTCGGTGAAATACGCGCCGTAGATAAAACCCAGGGTCACCACGCCAGCGGTGAACGGGTCGATTTCAAAGTAATCCCAGCCGGCCATTTCGCTGAGGTCATTGAGCCACAGTTGCAGGCTGTAGAAGATCAGCAGGATCAGCACCAGGTCTGGCACGCTGCGGATCAGCGTGGTGTACGCCGTGGCCGGCAGCCGCAGCCATTTCGCGCGAGAGAGCTTGGCGCCGGCGGCGATCAGGCCCAGGACAAGGCTCAGGGCCAGGGCGAGGAACGACAGCTTGAGCGTCATCCACGCGCCTTGGGCGAGCATGGGGCCGTAACCCTGCAGGTTTAGGAGGTCATTCATGGAGGGAGTATCTCTGAAGGGCACAGATATCCCCCTGTGGGAGCGGGCTTGTGTGGGAGCGGGCTTGCTCGCGAATGCGGAGTGTCAGTC
>NZ_JANLGL010000383.1:0-2973 GCF_024655625.1 Pseudomonas sp. 18.1.10 | reverse complement strand
GACTGATCCACCGCATTCGCGAGCAAGCCCGCTCCCACACAAGCCCGCTCCCACAGTTTTGATCCAGTTGTGTCAGTAGCCCACAGTGAAACGCTGGCGCGAATGCTTCGGCGATTCCACTTCATCGATCAACGCAATCGCATAGTCCGCAAAGCTGATCCAACTGCGACCTTCACTGCTCACCAGCAAATCATCCTGGCCCACGCGGAATGTGCCCGTGCGCTCGGTCTCCACAAACTCCGCCGACGGCGACAGGAAGGTCCAGTCCAGTTCTTTTTCCTGACGCAGCGCCGCGAGAAAATCAGCACCCGCACTGGCTTCAGCCTTGTACTCCGCTGGGAAACCCGGGCTGTCGATCACGCGGCTGCCATCCGGCAGCAATAGCGAACCCGCGCCGCCCACCACCAGCAGGCGTTTCACCCCGGCTTTTTTCACCGGGCCGATCACGGCGCTGGCGGGCAGGGTGGCGAAGTGGGCGGCGCTGATTACCACATCGTTGCCGCTGACCGCGTGTTGCAAGGCCTCGGCGTCCAACGCGTCGGCTTGTTTAACGGTGACGCCCGGGCGTGGGGCGAG
Organism: Pseudomonas sp. 18.1.10; assembly: GCF_024655625.1. Lineage (NCBI taxonomy): Bacteria > Pseudomonadati > Pseudomonadota > Gammaproteobacteria > Pseudomonadales > Pseudomonadaceae > Pseudomonas > Pseudomonas sp. 18.1.10. Next base: position 2,397 of record NZ_JANLGL010000383.1, on the reverse strand, counting down.
CTTATCGGTATTGCGCGCAATGGCGGTGACGGTATGCCCACGACGCAGCGCTTCTTCCAGCAGTTGGCTACCGGCACGGCCGGTGGCACCAATGATTGCAATCTTGCTCATGACGTTCTCCAGTTCGTTAAGGGTTTAAAACCATTCACCACTTCATTTCGCCCTTGGCGACTTTGGCGCTGAGTTCCAGCGAGCTTTCGTCGGCGAGGGTCGGGTAACGCTTTTTCATGGCCGCGATCAGGGCGGCGGAATCCTTGGCCTTGGCGGTCTCGATGTCGAAAGCCTTGATGTAGTCGGCGGTAAAGACCACCGATTGCAGCGTTGGCGTGCCGAGGTAGTGGCCCGGGATCACGGTCTTTGGTTTCAGCTGTTGGATGCGTTGCAGTGTCGCCAGCCAATCTTTATGGGACTGCGCGCTCTGGGTGTCGGCCATCCACAGGTGGATGTTCTCGGCGACGACCACGCCACCGACCACGGCCTTGATCGACGGAATCCACACAAAGCTGCGGTCCGGCTGCGCGCCGTCGAGGCCGATGACCTCCAGTTGCTGGCCTTCCAGGCTCAGGCTGTGGCCGGGCAGCACGTCCGGCACGATGGTTTTGGCCGGCTTGTCGGCGCCCATTTTCGGGCCCCAGAAGTCTAGTTTTCCGGCGACGGTGGCCTTGATGTGATCGACCACCGGTTGCGGCGCCAGCACCTTGGCATCGGGGAACGCGGCAGTAAGGGTGTCGAGGCCGAAGTAGTAGTCCGGATCGCCGTGGCTGATGTAGATGGTGGTCAGGTGCTTGCCGCTGGCGCGGATCCTCTGCACCAGCTGTTCGGCCTGGGCCTTGCCGAATTGCGCGTCCACCAGGATCGCGTCTTTCGCGCCGCTGACCAGCACCGAGCTGACCGGGAAGATCGCGGCTTCGCCCGGGTTGTATACGTCGAGGGTCAGGTCGGCCGCGGCCGCATGGGCGGCGAAGGCCAGGGCGGCGGTGGCCAGGGTCAAGCGCTTGAGGGTGGACAGCATCGGGCAGCTCCAGCAGTCGATTCAAAGGATGCACAGAGCTTAGTTGCACCAAACCCAACTAAAAATGCGATGCTGGGACATAGTTTGTTTCTGAAATCGGGCAGATCATGGATCGTCTTCAAGCAATGCGCGTGTTTGTCACCGTGGTGGACCTGGGCAGCCAGTCCGCCGCCGCCGATCATCTGGACCTGTCGCGCCCGGTGGTCTCGCGCTACCTGGCGGAGTTGGAAGACTGGGTCGGCGCGCGCCTGCTGCACCGCACCACGCGCAAGCTCAGCCTGACCGCCGCCGGCAGCGAAACCCTGCCGCGTTGCCGGCAACTGCTGGACCTGAGCTGCGACATGCAGGCCGCCGTCAGCGAACCCGATGACGCGCCCCGTGGCCTGTTGCGCCTGAGCGTCAGCACCTCGTTCGGCCAGGCGCAGTTGGCCGATGCCATTGCCGAGTACGTGCAGCGCTTCCCGTTGGTGACGGTGGACATGCAAATGCTCGACCGCACGGTGAACCTGGTGGATGAACGGATCGACCTGGCCATCCGCACCAGCACCGACCTGGACCCCAACCTGATCGCCCGGCGCCTGACCGTCTGTCGCTCCGTGGTGTGCGCCAGCCCCGCGTACCTGCGCGAGCATCCGGCGCCGCAGAAAGTCGAAGACCTTGCGCGGCACAACTGCCTCACCCACTCCTACTTCGGCAAAAGCCTGTGGCATTTCGAAGAGGGCGGTGAGCACGTGTCGGTGCCGGTGCACGGCAATATCACCGCCAACGAGGCCAGCACCCTGTTGCGCGTGACGCTGGCGGGGGCCGGTGTGGGCATGCTGCCCAGTTATCAGGCGGGCGATCACATCCGCCGTGGCGAACTGGTGCGCCTGCTGCCCGCGGCCGAGCCCCGGCAGATGAACATCTACGCGGTGTACGCCTCGCGCAAGCACATGCCGTCGGCGTTGCGCAGCCTGTTGGATTTTCTGGTGGTGAGGTTTCCGCAGGAGCCGGCATGGGACGTCGGTTTGTAGGCCGATATCAACCGGTTGAATGTCGCCCGATAATGGCAACTCGCTCTGGCTGGCCTATGCTTTAAACAGCACCCTGTAGTCCCGCTCAGAGGTCTGTGCCATGAGCATTAAAACCAGAAAATACCTGATGATTTTCTCCCTTTGCGCCGTTGCCAGCGCGCTGTACGGCACTGCCGCCTACCGCGTCGAGCAAACCCGCATGCAGCCGAGCTTTGCGATCAGCTGCCATCAGGACCAGTGTGTTCCCCGCACCGGCAGTTTCAGCGCGTTGCGCTAAAACCGGCGCGCTGGAGATTCAATGTGGGAGCGGGCTTGTGTGGGAGCGGGCTTGCTCGCGAATACGGTGGTTCAGTCGACTCATCGGGTGGCTGA
>NZ_JANLGL010000382.1:0-2999 GCF_024655625.1 Pseudomonas sp. 18.1.10 | reverse complement strand
GGTGTCAGCCAACACATCCATAACTGACCCACCGCATTCGCGAGCAAGCCCGCTCCCACATTTTTGACCGCGTTCACAGATTCCCAGATTTTTCAGAAGTCCAGGCCGGGCCGCTGCGACGACCCGCGCCTTTTCGGAGCACCGCACCATGACGCTTGCAGTCCAATTCACCCACGTTTCCCGTCAGTTCGGCGAAGTGAAAGCCGTTGACCGGGTTTCCATCGATATCCAGGACGGCGAGTTCTTTTCCATGCTCGGCCCTTCCGGCTCGGGCAAGACCACCTGCCTGCGCCTGATCGCCGGGTTCGAGCAACCGAGCGCAGGCTCGATCCGTATCCATGGCGAGGAAGCCGCGGGCTTGCCGCCGTATCAGCGCGACGTGAACACCGTGTTCCAGGATTACGCGCTGTTCCCCCATATGAATGTGCGCGACAACGTGGCCTATGGCCTCAAGGTCAAGGGCGTCGGCAAGACCGAGCGCCTCAACCGTGCCGAGGAAGCCCTGGGGATGGTCGCCCTCGGCGGTTACGGCGAGCGCAAGCCGGTGCAACTGTCCGGCGGCCAGCGCCAGCGTGTGGCCCTGGCCCGCGCCCTGGTCAATCGCCCGCGCGTGTTGCTGCTGGATGAACCCCTGGGCGCCCTCGACCTCAAGCTGCGCGAGCAGATGCAAAGCGAGCTGAAAAAGCTGCAACGCCAGCTCGGCATCACCTTTATCTTCGTGACCCACGACCAGACCGAAGCGCTGTCGATGTCCGACCGGGTGGCGGTGTTCAACAAAGGCCGCATCGAACAGGTCGATACCCCGCGTAACCTGTACATGAAGCCGGCCACCACGTTTGTTGCCGAGTTTGTCGGCACCTCCAACGTGATTCGCGGCGAGCTGGCCCAGCGCCTGAGCGGCAACCCTCAGCCCTTTTCGATCCGCCCGGAACACGTGCGTTTTGCCGAAGGCCCGCTGGCTGCCGGCGAAGTGGAAGTCAGCGGCTTGCTGCACGACATCCAATACCAGGGCAGCGCCACGCGCTACGAACTGAAACTGGAAAACGGCCAGGCCCTGAACATCAGCCAGGCCAACCACCAGTGGCTGGACATCAGCAGCGGTCATCAGGTCGGCCAGTCGATCACCGCCCGCTGGGCCCGTGAAGCCATGACGCCACTGACCGACATCGCAGGCGAGGTGTGACATGAGCCTGGCCCTTTCCCAACCGGCGATGCGCAGGTTTTCCAACCTGCTGTACCGCAAGCCCAACCTGTACCTGGCGATGTTGTTGATCCCGCCGTTGATCTGGTTCGGCGCGATCTACCTCGGCTCGCTGCTGACCTTGCTCTGGCAAGGGTTCTACACCTTTGACGACTTCACCATGGCGGTCACGCCGGACCTGACCCTGGCCAACTTCGCCGCGCTGTTCCAGCCGTCGAACTTCGACATCATCCTGCGCACCCTGAGCATGGCGATCGTGGTGTCCATCGCCAGCGCCGTGGTGGCCTTCCCCATCGCCTACTACATGGCGCGCTACACCACGGGCAAGACCAAGGCGTTTTTCTACATCGCGGTGATGATGCCGATGTGGGCCAGCTACATCGTCAAGGCCTATGCCTGGACCCTGCTGCTGGCCAAGGGCGGCGTGGCGCAGTGGTTCGTGCAGCACCTGGGCCTGGAGCCGGTGTTGCAGTTCGTGCTGGGCATTCCCGGCGTGGGCGGCAGCACCTTGAGCACCTCGCACCTGGGGCGCTTCATGGTGTTTGTCTACATCTGGCTGCCGTTCATGATCCTGCCGATCCAGGCCTCGCTGGAGCGCCTGCCGCCGTCGTTGCTGCAAGCCTCGGCCGACCTCGGCGCCAAGCCGCGCCAGACCTTCATGCAGGTGATTCTGCCGCTGTCGATCCCGGGGATTGCCGCCGGGTCGATCTTCACCTTCTCGCTGACCTTGGGCGACTTCATCGTGCCGCAGCTTGTCGGGCCGCCGGGGTACTTCGTCGGCGGCATGGTCTACGCCCAGCAAGGCGCCATCGGCAATATGCCCATGGCAGCGGCGTTCACCCTGGTGCCGATCGTGCTGATCGCGGTTTACCTGTCCATCGTCAAACGCCTGGGGGCCTTCGATGCACTCTGAAAAATCCTCATTAGGCTTGAAGATCGCAGCCTGGGGCGGCCTGGTGTTTTTGCACTTCCCGATCCTGATCATCTTCCTCTACGCCTTCAACACCGAAGAAGCGGCGTTCAGCTTTCCACCCCAGGGTTTTACCTTGAAGTGGTTCAGCGTGGCCTTCGCCCGGCCGGACGTGCTGGAAGCGATCAAGCTGTCCTTGCAGATCGCCGCCATCGCCACGCTGATTGCCATGGTGCTCGGTACGCTGGCGTCGGCGGCCTTGTATCGCCGTGAGTTCTTCGGCAAGCAGGGCGTGTCGCTGATGCTGATCCTGCCGATTGCGCTGCCGGGGATCATCACCGGTATCGCCTTGCTGGCGACGTTCAAGACCCTGGGCATTGAACCGGGGATGTTCACCATCATCGTCGGCCATGCGACGTTCTGTGTGGTGATCGTCTACAACAACGTGATCGCCCGTTTGCGCCGCACTTCCCACAGCCTGATCGAAGCTTCGATGGACCTCGGCGCCGACGGCTGGCAGACCTTCCGCTACATCATCATGCCCAACCTCGGCTCGGCGCTGCTGGCCGGCGGCATGCTCGCGTTTGCGCTGTCGTTTGACGAAATCATCGTCACCACCTTCACCGCTGGCCACGAGCGCACCTTGCCGTTGTGGCTGCTCAACCAGTTGAGCCGCCCACGGGATGTGCCGGTGACCAATGTGGTCGCGATGCTGGTGATGTTGGTGACGATGTTCCCGATTCTCGGTGCCTATTACCTGACGCGCGGCGGTGAAAGCGTGGCGGGGAGTGGCGGTAAATAACTGACTGGAGGAATGCGGTCAAAAAATTTGGGAGCGGGCTTGCTCGCGAAAGCGGTGTGTCATTCAACACATCTGTCACTGATCCA
>NZ_JANLGL010000381.1:0-3000 GCF_024655625.1 Pseudomonas sp. 18.1.10 | reverse complement strand
TCAGCTGTAAATCTGTTGACTGATACACCGCATTCGCGAGCAAGCCCGCTCCCACATTTGATTGGATTACCAAGTCGAAACTGAATTGAGTGGTTTGTTGGGTCTCATCGGAGTCTGGCAATGGCATTACGCGAAACATGTTTATGGGAACACCTCACCCCCAGCCGGCCCGATCGCGCCGCGCTCAAGGGCGAGGTCAAGGTGGATGTGTGCGTGATCGGCGCCGGCATTACCGGTTTGTCGGCGGCCATTCACTTGCTGGAGCAAGGCAAGAGCGTCGCCGTGCTGGAGGCCCATCGCACCGGTCACGGCGGTTCGGGGCGCAATGTCGGGCTGGTCAATGCCGGCCTGTGGATTCCGCCGGATGAGATCGAAGCCGGTTTCGGCACCGAGGTCGGCAGCCAGCTCAACCGCATGCTCGGCGCGGCACCGTCCCTGGTGTTCAGCCTGATCGACAAATACCACATCGATTGCCAGTTGCGGCGCGAAGGCACCTTGCACATGGCGCACAACGCCCGGGGCGAGGCGGATCTGCGCAGCCGTGAAGAACAATGGAAGCGCCGTGGCGCGCCGGTGGAACTGCTCACCGGGCAAGCCTGCGAACAGGCCACGGGCACCAAAAAAATAGCAGCCGCCTTACTGGACCGGCGTGCCGGCACCTTGAACCCGATGGCCTACACCAGTGGTCTGGCGAATGCCGCCGTCGGCCTGGGCGGGCAGTTGTTTGACCATTCCCCAGTCACCCAGCTGGAGCGCCAAGGCGCGCAGTGGTCGGTGCAAACCGCCCAAGGCTCGGTGCAGGCCGCCCAAGTGGTGATTGCCTCCAACGCCTACACCGAAGGCGAATGGACCGAACTGCGCCGCAACTTTTTCCCCGGCTACTACTACCAGGTCGCGTCCGCCCCGCTGACGGACGCCGCCGCCGCGCAGATCCTGCCCGGCGGCCAGGGTTCGTGGGACACACGCCAGGTCTTGAGCAGCATCCGCCGCGATGCCGATGGCCGCCTGTTGCTCGGCAGCCTGGGCAATGGCAACCAGAAACCGGCGTGGTTCCTCAAGGCGTGGGCCGATCGGGTGCAACAGCACTACTTCCCGTACCTCAAATCGGTGCAATGGGAGTTCACCTGGACCGGTTGTATCGCCTTCACCCCCGACCACCTGATGCGCCTGTTCGAACCCGCGCCGGGCCTGGTGGCCGTGACGGGCTACAACGGGCGCGGCGTGACCACCGGCAGCGTGGTCGGCAAGGCGTTCGCCGACTATCTGTGTCACCAGAATCCCCAGGCGTTGCCGATTCCGTTTGCACCGATGCAGCCGTTGGCCGGGGCGGGCCTGCGCAGCTGTCTGTATGAGGCGGGATTCTCGCTGTATCACGCCGGGCAATGTCTGCGGATCGTGATCTGATCAGCGAAATACTCCTCAGAAGCCGGCATTTTCTTAGCAGGCTACTAATCTGTATTGGTGCAAGTCGTAGCAGTCACGCACTGTAAATGTGCAGTTCCGTTACGCCGTTTGTTACAGCTGTAGGAACTGTCGTTTATCGGCTTGGTTGCAGGTGTGACCTACCAGGGTTGTACTTTTTCGGCGTGCAGGTTGCACCTATCGAGGTTAGAGGGTTGCACGTCCTGACGAACGGCACTGAAACACGCGCAATAACAATGACACCGTGTCTTTTTGAAGAATAAAAACCTACTGGCACGCGCTTTGCTCTGGGCTTTCAGTGAAAAGTTTGAACGCAAGTTGTAGTGCCAAAAATCAAAAATATCGGAGCACCACTCATGTCCCAGACGTTTTACAAGAAAGGTTTCCTGGCCCTTGCCGTTGCAGCGGCGCTGGGTGTTTCTACGTTTGTTCAAGCTGATGTGAAAATTGGCGTGGCGGGCCCGATGACGGGTGCCAACGCTGCTTTCGGTGAGCAGTACATGAAGGGTGCCCAAGCGGCAGCCGATACCATCAACAAGGCCGGTGGCATCAACGGCGAGAAAATCGTCCTGGTGGCCGGCGACGACGCCTGCGAACCCAAGCAGGCCGTGGCCGTGGCCAACCGCCTGGCGGACCAGGACAAAGTGATCGGCGTCGTCGGGCACTTCTGCTCGTCCAACACCATCCCGGCCTCCGAGGTCTATGACGAAGCGGGCATCATCGCAATCACCCCAGGCTCCACCAACCCACAGGTCACCGAGCGCGGCCTGGGCGCCATGTTCCGCATGTGCGGACGTGACGACCAGCAAGGCATCGTCGCCGGCGACTACATCGTCGATGTGCTCAAGGGCAAGAAAGTCGCGGTCATCAACGACAAGGACACCTACGGCAAAGGCCTGGCCGACGCCACCGCTGCCCAGTTGACCAAGCGCGGCGTCACGCCGGTGCTGCAAGAAGGCCTGACCCGCGGCGAGAAAGACTTCAGCGCCCTGGTCACCAAGATCCGTTCACTGGGCGCCGACGTCGTGTACTTCGGCGGCCTGCACCCGGAAGCCGGCCCCCTGGTTCGCCAGATCCGTGAAGCCGGTTTGAAAGACGTCAAGTTCATGTCCGACGATGGCGTCGTGACTGACGAACTGGTGGCCACTGCTGGCGGCGCGCAATACGTCGACGGCGTCTACATGACCTTCGGCGCCGACCCGCGCCTGCTGCCAGACAGCAAGGCCGTGGTGGAAGAGTTCCGCAAAAACGGCACCGAGCCGGAAGGCTACACCCTGTACGCCTACGCGTCGGTCCAGGCCCTGGCTGCCGGCTTCAACGGCGCCAAGTCCAACAAGGGCGAAGACGCGGCCAAGTGGCTGAAAGCCAACCCTGTCCAGACCGTGATGGGCAAGAAGGAATGGGATGCCAAGGGCGACCTGAAAATCTCCGACTACGTGGTTTACCAGTGGGATAAAGACGGTAAATACCATCAGCTGGAAAAACAGAAGTAATTACAAACACCGCGGACCCAATGTGGGAGCGGGCTTGCTCGCGAAAGCGGAGTGTCAGTCTCTGAATGTGTTTCTGACACACCGC
>NZ_JANLGL010000380.1:0-3001 GCF_024655625.1 Pseudomonas sp. 18.1.10 | reverse complement strand
CACACTTGACCGAGTACATCCCTTGGAATGCAGTCGAATGTGGGAGCGGGCTTGCTCGCGAAGGGGGCAACTCGGTCTAACTGACTTACCCCTATGCATAACCCAACTTGCCCCGACTGGGCCGAAGCCCTGCTCAACGGCTTCAGCCAGATATTCCTGCAGCGCCAGCCGCTGTGCGGCCTGCTGTGCCTGCTGGCCATCCTGATCGGCGCCCCGGCCTTGTTCGGCGGGGCGTTGCTCGGTGGCGTGGCGGGTTTGCTCACGGCCCAGCGCCGGGGCTATCCCAAGGCCGAGCGCCAAGCCGGGCTCTATAGCTATAACGGCGTGCTGCTGGGCTTGTTGATCGGCCAGCACTTCACCTGGTCGGCCTTGTTGCCGCCGCTGATCCTGGCGAGCGGCGGGCTGGCGGCGATGCTCACGCGTCAATGGCTGAAACAGACAGCCTTGCCGCCCTACACAGCGCCCTTCGTGGGCCTGGGTTGGTTGCTGCTGGGCACGCTGCCGCCAGGCGACCTTGCCCTGGTCGAACCGGATGCCCTCGCCGTCGTTGCCGCGCCCTTCACCGGGCTCGCACAAATCATGCTGCTGGACCAACCGGCGGCTGGCGTACTGATTGCCCTCGGCCTGTGGCTGGCCAACCGGCGTGCCGTACTGTGGGCCTTGCTCGGCGCCAGCCTCGGCGTGCTGGTCGCGCTGCTGCTGGGCGAACCCACCAGCGCCCTCCTCGGACTGCACAGTTACAACCCCGCGCTCGCTGCCCTGGCCCTGAGCCCGTTACGCCGCCAACCCTGGCTGCCACTGGTCGGCATCGGCCTGGCGATCCTTCTGACGCCCGCCTTCACCGCCCTGCACCTGCCTGCGTTGACCGCGCCCTTTATCCTCGCCTGCTGGCTGGTGCGCGCCGGTGTGCGCCTGCTGCAGAAACCCCGCATGGACAGCCCCTTCGAATCCCCCTAGGCTTGCTCGACATCTGATTCAGGCGGGCTTTATGGACAGCAACAACGACTGGCGCCAACGGCTCTACGTCATGATTTTCCAGACCGATACCAATGCCGGGCGGCGATTTGACGGCATCTTGTTGCTGATAATCCTCGCCAGCCTGGTGATCGTGATGCTCGACAGCATCGACGAGATCCACCAGAACTACGCCGACGTGCTGGCCTACATCGAGTGGGGCTTCACCATCATCTTCGCCATCGAGTACGGGCTGCGGCTGTATTGCTCGCCCAAGCCGTTGCGGTATGCCTTCAGTTTTTATGGGTTGGTGGATCTGCTGGCCATCGTGCCCGGCATCCTCGCCCTGTATTACAGCGATGCGCAGTACCTGTTGATTATCCGCATCATCCGTATGCTGCGGATCTTCCGCGTGCTCAAGCTCAGCCCGTACCTCAAGCAGGCCAACTACCTGATGGCGGCGCTGCGCGGCAGCAAGCAGAAGATCGTGGTGTTCCTGGTCAGCGTGTGCACCCTGGTGACGGTGTTCGGCACCTTGATGTACGTGATCGAAGGCCCGGAACACGGCTTTACCAGCATTCCCAAGGGCATCTACTGGGCCATCGTCACCCTGACCACCGTGGGCTTTGGCGATATCGTGCCGAAGACGCCCTTGGGCCAGGTGATTTCATCGCTGGTGATGATCACCGGTTATTCGATCATCGCCGTGCCCACCGGGATTTTCACCGCCGAACTGGCCAGTGCCATGCGCGGTGAGCAGCTGCAACACGACTGTCCGGTGTGCAAGAAAAACAGCCATGAACCCCACGCCGCATTCTGCGCGCGCTGTGGGAGTAATCTTTTTCATAAAGTGGAATAAGCAAAGTGCGTTTTAATCTTTAAACGTCTATGCAGGCCCGGCTATAGTCGCTGGCAAATTGCCGTCATCTACACCGTCACCTTCTCGAACAACAAGGAATGAGCAGTGAAAAAATTCGTTAGCGCCTCCCTACTGGCCGCCGGCCTTGCCCTGGCGGGCGCCGTCCAGGCAGCCCCCGTGACACTGCTTAACGTCTCCTACGACGTGATGCGCGATTTCTACAAGGACTACAACGCCGCGTTCCAGAAGCACTGGGACGCCGAGCACCCGAACGACAAGCTGACCTTGCAGATGTCCTTCGGCGGTTCGAGCAAACAAGCACGCTCGGTGATCGACGGCCTGCCGGCTGACGTCATCACCATGAACATGGCCACCGACATCAACGCCCTGGTGGACAACGGCAAACTGGTGCCGGACAACTGGGTCACGCGCCTGCCGAACAACAGCGCACCGTTCACCTCCGCCACCGTATTCATCGTGCGCAAAGGCAACCCAAAAGCCCTGAAAGACTGGCCAGATCTGTTGAAAGATGGCGTACAAGTGATCGTGCCCAACCCGAAAACCTCGGGTAACGGCCGCTACACCTACCTGTCGGCCTGGGGTTATGTGCTGAAGAACGGCGGCGACGAAAACAAGGCCAAGGCCTTTGTCGGCAAACTGTTCAAACAAGCGCCGGTGCTGGATACCGGTGGCCGTGCGGCCACCACCACGTTCATGACCAACCAGATCGGCGACGTGCTGGTGACGTTCGAGAACGAAGCGGAAATGATCGCCCGTGAATTCGGCCGCGACCAGTTCGAAGTGATCTACCCAAGCGTCTCCGCCGAAGCCGAGCCACCGGTGTCGGTGGTCGACAAAGTGGTCGAGAAGAAAGGCACCCGCGCGGCCGCCGAAGACTACTTGAAGTACCTGTGGTCGGCAGAAGGCCAGGAAATCGCGGCCAACAACTACCTGCGCCCACGTGACCCGAAAGTGCTGGCCAAGTACACCGACCGCTTCCCGAAAGTCGACTTCCTGTCGGTGGAGAAGACCTTTGGTGACTGGCGCACCGTGCAGAAAACCCACTTCAATGATGGTGGGGTGTTTGACCAGATCTACAGCGGGCAGTAACTGAATAAACGCGGTTAAAACTGTGGGAGCGGGCTTGCTCGCGAATGCGGTGGATCAGCCAATGAATCTATTGACTGA
>NZ_JANLGL010000037.1:13606-39659 GCF_024655625.1 Pseudomonas sp. 18.1.10 | reverse complement strand
GCGGTTAAAGGGGATTAAGGTCTGAGATGCAAGGCGGTGTAGTTCGGACGCTTACCCATTTTGGTACTGAATTGAGTGAGTAATCCTAAGCGTTTCAGGATCATCATTGAAGGTCTGCCGCCAAGCGACAATAAGTCTTCCTGCCACCACATAGCAGCGCGCTACGCTAACTTTGACGTTCGCACTTCGAGGTAATGTTGATGTCCGAAACTGGCCTACCATGCAATTTCTAATCGACTCAGGGAAGAAACTGATGACTACCGATCCGTTATGTCTAGTCTTTGTGCCGGCTCTGGCGGCAGTGCTGCAAGCCGCCGAGGATAAAAAGGGCCAGCCGCTTACCGAGATTGAGGTGTGTGAAATCCGAGACAGATCCACCTGCATCGCTTTGCCTTTTAGCGCAGCCTTGGCAATGGAAGAAGATCGTGGTTATCCAGACATCGTCGCGGAGGACTGCTGGAATGAATGGCAACGGCTACGCTCCCAGTGATTTGCGCCTGTACCAAAACAACGCAGCCCTTCTGTGATTAGAAAATCGTCCGGTTGTAAGCCGTTGCTTTCTGTCGGCCACAATACGCTGGTAGAAAACTGAGTACCTTCCCTATCTGCCAAAAGTGAGTCAATCCCTTATGAACGAAGGTTGGCAAAACGACGACTATCTCATCGTCTTCACGGAGGATGAGAGCTTTGCTGCCATGAAGGCCTACAGATTTGATCATCATCTGCCGGGGTACACGCTATTAGGTATAAGAGGATGGGACGACTTTATCGTCATCAACTCTTCCGGAGTAATGTTTACCATTCCAACGCTGCCACTCGATGCGTCCTATGCCGTGCCGTTTACCTTTCCCCGGCAGATTTACCTTGACCCGGACGAGCGTTTCGCTGGCAAGATCAAGTGGTATACGAAGCCCTTAGTCTTTGGGGGCGACCCGGCGGACAAAACAAATCTCGCATGGATCACTCACGAGCAACATGCTGAGCTTGTCACCTGGTGGAACGAACAATACAGGAGCGCCAAAACACAGAATTACTGCAATTGCCCATAAAGCCGAAATCGCAACACATCCTCACGTGGCGCACTGAAGACTCACGACTAGCCGACACCCTATTTCTTTTTCCAAAGCTGCTGGGTGCTATCGATGAGTGTCCGCCTCCTCAGCCGGATAAAACTCGCCCTCCTTCCCAATCTTTTTTAGCCGTTCGCGCACAATTTTCTCAACGCTGGCCACGGCGGCTTGATCGTCTGCGCTGACCAACTGCAAGCACAGGCGTCGGACATTCTGATCGTGGGTGCCCTCGCTCATCATCTCGTGAGTGAAGACCTGTTCGCCACGCCATAGGCATAGCTGGGTATAAGTACCGCCTAGCCATATCTCGTTGATTGATCTCAGATCGGTGCTAGCCAGCTGATCCACCGTGATTGTCTTATCCATTGCGCTGTACCTTTACCGTGCTCTAAAAATCTCTACAAATTCAGCTTGCGACCCATTCGATATAGCGCGTCATCTAACCAACTCTCGAATGCACTTTGGGTTGCCGGCAAAAGGAGCTGCCTCTCTTGGAGCAAGCGTTCGGTGCGGTGAGGAATGGAAATGCTCGAAGCTGTGGAAGCTGGTGGCTCCGAAAAGACTTTATTGTCCATGCCAAGCAAAGCTATCTGAAACCAGCCACTCCGACCTTGTGTAACCAGACTAAAAGCAGCAAGCGCGGCGGATCGCGTTTTCGACGGAGAAACGTAATAGGACGAAAACATGTCATTCCGACTTCCTGCATTTCCATTGGAAAGACAGACGGAAACCCACTGCAGACCGTCGTCCTGCATTCGCCACTTGAGTACGTTGGTATCTAGACCCAACGTCTCCGGTTGATCGTGGGGCTTATAGCCGTCTCTAACGGCGCTCAGCCCCTCCTGGCAGACCTTCAAGAAGATCTCGTCCCGCTGAGCATCAGACACTCTCAGCGAACCACCCAGCGCCGGCTGCGGAAGAAATACGAACTCGACAGTAGCGTCGTGACCGTATCCGCTCGATCTGGATTCATTGGGTCGGTGGGCCAGCCTCTGCTCGAATTCCGTTTCGTTAATCGCCGTTTGGTTCTGCCTCAAAAGGCTGAGAGCCTGCACAATTCCATCTGCCAGTTCGTTCGCAGATGAAAATGTCACTCGAAAAAGTCCATCGACGTAATCAGAAACCTCACGCTTAAACGCTTCCTGCTTTTCGTTGGCCGGTATGGTTTCCAAAAAAGCGAGGATGCGTTTGTTTGAAGCTTTAGCGCGTCGGAACTCCTGCTGAGTAACCGACTCACCTGTTTGGGTCTCAAAGCCAAAATCTGCACCCAGCACCAGAACGACTACATCGGCCTGATCCACCTCCAGCATGCACGCGGTTTGCGAGGAGTAAGGTCTGGCGCCAAATTCTTCACTCATTTTTGGCGTGTGCCCTAACAGCATTACCGCTTTTTTTGCAGCTGCGCGATATTCCTCAAAACCTCTTATTACCGAGCTGATAAAAACATTCATGCACCCATCCTCCGATAAAGCTCCTTGGTATGCCCCACATTACACTTTCAGTTCCTATTGTGGAGCAGCATCTTCAGCAGGGCTTACAGGGCCCAGCGCGACTAAAAGCGACATATTTACTATGTAAGGGATCATTTTGGTATCACGTCGTCGTTAAGCTCAGGCTTGCGTAGGCATGCTTTTATGGATGGTTAATGTAAAGTACCCGGCCCAAATCAAGGATGACGTTATGTCTAGTAAGTACCAAACGCGACCATTCGACAACGCTCGAGCGAAAATCCTTTCAATTCATGACGCCACTAGCAGACAGGAAGCAGATCATCTCTCAGGGGCAACGCAAAACTACGTCGAGACCCTGGAGGAATATGAACTTATCTCTAAGGCACAGCGGATGGTTTTGGACGAGGAACTGGCGAACGCTCGGTGCAATTGGGAGATCCAAAATGTCCCGCTGATGAAGCGAATCAAGAGTTACCTCAAGCGGAAATTGGCTACGTGTAAAGCATGGCTTGCTGCCAAAGAGCAAAAATGGAAAACATACTGGCTAAAGTGGGTCGCGGTAATGACTATCCTAGCCCTTATCTTCACGTTTTGTATGGTTCCTTTCTTTGGCACCGCGATTTCATTGAGCTACCTAGTAACAGCGGCGGGGCTATTGCTCGTCGCGTTCAGCCTGCTGGTGAGATTTAAATTTTTGCAAGATCTCGCCACTCTGCTGGGGATAGTGCTGGCTGGCTATTGGTACATACACTCTGTGGGTGGCGCGTTCAACCCTGTCGATGAAGTCTTCCTCATCACGGAACAAAAGGGTGGGTACGTCGCGTTGGTGAAGGTCGTTAAGGACAAAGATAGTCGTAAGCAAGCCTGTTCATTCGATCCAACCAAAGCGCAATTGACTTGCGAAGTGAGAATCGGAAAAAGCAATACAGACCTGCAACCACAACCATAGATGGGAGTTCAACGGATCAATGGTGAGTCCGTAGGTCGATGCGGGAATCCGGATTCTTAAGCGATTGTGCCGGACTTGTAAATCAAATGGGCGAACAGGTCATCCGTATCGGAGATCTATTAGCGTCACTTTCGCCTTGCTGTATTTGAAACCAGACCAAAACAGGCGACTGGCCGACTCGGTGGGAGCCTTGGTCGTGAGCCGCATGTCGTTGGGCGTATAGCCGTGATACCACTGGAGTATCATCATTCTCTATGACCCAGCCGCACCACACTAAAGGACTTCGCCATGCACCAAGTTATCAGCGCTGCTTACTACCGACCTGGATTCGCAAGGAGCGCTTGTGCATGGTTAATGATTGACGGCATTGGAATTGAGCAATGGCTGTCCACTCATCTTGAATGGGCAGACCTCGCAAGCCTTGGTCTTTCTCTGATCTGGCTTATCGACGAAGACGAAGACGCTCTTGCGAACCGTCGCATCATCCCGGCGGAGGATGGAAGCTCCACAATTGTGCCGTTGCTGGTCTGTAGCGATGACATGAATTTTGACTGTATCGTCTTGGTCGCTGAGCAGATAATCGAAGGTGACACAGTACACTGGCGGCGCTTTGGTCGTAGTATTTCGGCCAAACTGGAAGTTGGAATCTCGACAAAATGGATCGCCGAGAGCAAGCCGGTAAGCTTTGCATTGGAGGATTTCCAAAACGCATTGGAGCAGTTCACTCAGTTGTCGAAGACGAAGCCAGACAACCATTGCGATGAACCCTTAAGCCCTCAATAGCCTAGCTTACGTTGCATCATTTTTATCGCTATCTAGCCCACTACCACGTTGAAATGTTGACCACGTAGCCCGAATTCACAGTGACCATACATGCTCCCAGAGGACACCCTGGAGCCGCCATCCTAGTAGAATTCGTCGAGCTGATTACCGCCCACTTTTTGAGATGTTCTATGAGCTCTGAATTAACTGAAGAAGAAATGCGTCATGCTCTATTCGGTACCCCTCAGCCAGCAGAGCAGATATCTGCTCCTCTAGCGCAGGAGCCAGCGGAAGAAGTTGTGCTCGCGAAACCCGTGGTCGCTCCAGCAGCCAAGAAGAAGGTGGCGAAAGCATTTACGCCCAAGCTGCAGGTCACGCTACGGGTTGGAAACGAGTTCGAGGGGAAAATGATCGAGTTGATTCACGAGGCCGATACGTTGAGCTCGTTGCTTGCTGAGCAGGAGGCTGTGAAGGCTGCTAGGAAGAAGTACAAGTACGTGGATGTAGTATGGGTTAACTCGATGTAGACGAGCCACTGGGCCGATGAGCTTTCTATCTCTAACGAGCGCCCCCCCTTAACTCGGTGGCGTCGTCGACGAACAGCCCTTCATTTCTGAGTAAGTCTGGCAAACCAGCATAATTTTGTTTTTAGGCTCAAACCCACGATCAATCATGCAGCGCTGCACTTTCGCAGTGCATCCGATGCTGACAACGCACAGACTTTCAAGAATGACTCCTCGGCGCTTGGTTGAGACGTAGGCATGACAGGAGGGCTGCACCGTGCTCTCTAGGACTTTTAGATAATGAGTGGAAAATGTCAGAAGACAGACTGAAAAAGGGTTCGGAACAAAAAGCGGCTACGTTCATGGGTTGGGGGAAGCTGGGAGCCCTAGCGTTGGCCATTTCAGCCCCCATTTTTTACTTGAACGGAAAGGCTTATCACGAGGGCTATCTCTCCTACTTGAACCTTGACCCGTCCATGTTTCCTCTGCAGGCAACGGAGTATATCGGTGAGACCGCTGTGGCATGGTTCAGGGTCGTTGTAAGTTGGTTTACCTCCGGACTCGACAGATTGGGACGAAATTGGCTGTTGGCGCTTCTAGGCATGGTTGGCCTAAGCCTGATTTTTGGTCTCGTTGATTTCATGACAGACCGTACGGGCTCTGTTAATCAAAGAAATCAGAAGCCTATAAAAGCGAAGAAACGGTCTTTTCTTAAATCCTGGCGAAGGGCAGGACTGTTTCTGTTCGTTGGAAGTTATGGTGTTTTCATCATCCTGTGCTTGATCTCAATGTCACTCGCGATGGTAATTATGCCTTTTAGCGATGCAGGACGAGAAACCGCTAGGGAAGACGTTAAGCAGGGTTTTAGTGATTCCCCCGTCGTGACTCTAAAACTACCCGAATCTGAAGAAGTCACCCAGTTCCGGATCATCCAGTGCTCGGATAAATTCTGCGGGCTTTTTGCTAACGGCAGGGCATATACCGTACCAGTATCAGCCGTTACCTGGGCGGTCTCAGGTATGCCGGGTGTCAAAACTGGGGGTTGATCTAAGCGACGTCCGTTCTTAATAAAATCTAATATCCGCTACTCATGGAACGGCTGAGCAACGCTGCAGCTGCCCTCCATCAACATTACGGTACGTACTCATTCATCGCCGTCTGACGCCCCTGCGAGCGGCTCGACCAATTCTGGGCCCTGATTGCGAACACTACCCACAGCCTTGCTTACCTTGTACCAATGAAAATCGGTAGCAGGCCGGCAGTGTTCCATCGCGATTTCCCGCGCGCGTTCAGGGGAAGTATCTGAGGCGATCCATTCGCGGGCGTGCTCAGGAGCCAAAACCAGCGGTTTCCGATCATGGATATCTACCATCCCTTGATCGCTGGCGGCGGTGATGATGACGAAGCCGTCGCGAGGGTCTGGCTCCAAGCCCTGGTGAACCTCAGCTAACCCAGCGAAGAACATCGGAGCCTGCTCCTTCAGGGTTATGAAGTAAGGCTGCTTCTTCTTTGGATCAGCCGGATCGTTGACCCACTCAAACCACCCGTTTGCCGGTGCAAGTACACGACCGCTTGGCCAGAGCTGATTGAAAAACTTCCCAGTCATGACTGTTTCAACCCTGGCGTTTATCGGGTCAGGACGCTTTCCTTTCGCCCAAAATGGTGACCATCCCCATTTCACCTTATCTACGCTTAATTGGTCGTCCACTGGCCGAATGATCTCCACACGGGTCGAGGGTGCGACGTTGTATCGCTCTACTGGCCAAAGATCGTAGCCGTTGATCACCAACTGCTCTGGCGCGAGCTCCTTCAGGTAGTGATCCATCGATTCGTAGATCGAGTAGCGTCCGCACATGCTGTCACCCGTCGAATAGTGATGCTTATGAGATTGACCACAAGCGAAGCAAATTGTTAACTGTATATACGTACAGTCTACCAATCTAAGGCTTGCATCATGAGCGTCACCATCCTCGGCCCTCTCGCTACTGGCGGTAAAAAGCTGCCCCTTTATTCATCCAGGGTACCGGCGGGCTTCCCCTCCCCTGCGGCTGATCACATCGAAAAGCACATTTCCCTCGATGAGCTATTCGATATCCGCGCGCCGCACGTGTACTTGGTGAGGATTGACGGAGATAGCATGCAGGGCGCCGGAATCTATTCAGGGGATCTGGTGGTTGTTGATCGAAGCATCGATGCGGTCAGTGGCGATATCGTCATCGCCGCGCTGAACTCGGAGCCTTTCTGCAAGCGCTTGCTTCTGCGTGAGAACGCCGTGATCCTCCTGTCCGAAAATCCAAAATATCCAGCAAGGCATGTGATGGAAGGCGACGAGCTTGTGATCTGGGGAGTGGTGAAATACAGCGTCCGCGATCATGACAACACTTGAGCCAGTCTTCGCCCTGATTGACTGCAACTCGTTTTACGCCAGCTGCGAGCGAGTGTTCAGACCCGACCTAGCCAAGATACCCATCGTGGTGCTGTCCAACAACGACGGCTGTGTGATTGCGCGCAGCTACGACGCCAAACCCTTTGTGAAAATGGGCCAGCCGTACTTCCAGATCAAAGACCATCTACGCCGGCATGGAATCGTGGCCTTCAGCAGTAATTACGCGCTCTATGGCGATATGAGTGAGCGCGTCATGACGATCATTGAGTCGATGGTGCCAGCTCTAGAGGTCTACAGCATTGATGAGGCGTTTGCCGATCTAACTGGCCTCCCTGGAGATCTGTCTGCATTCGGACGGCACATGCGATCCACGCTTCTCAAACGCACAGGCATTCCTGTCGGTGTAGGCATCGCACGCACCAAGACGCTGGCCAAGCTCGCCAACCATACCGCCAAAAGGCTGTTGGATATCACCGGTGGTGTGGTGGATCTGTGCGACCCGTTCAAACGGGACTGGACGCTGCGCAACACCGATGTCGGCGAGGTCTGGGGCATCGGCAGGCGCATGAAGGCTCACCTGGAAGCGATGGGAATAAAGACCGCCATGGACTTGGTGAAGGCCGATCCGTGGATGCTTCGTCAGAAATTCAGCGTGGTGATAGAGAAGACTGCTCGCGAGTTGTCCGGTACACCGTGTCTCGAACTAGGTGAAACTGACCCACCCAAGCAAGAGATTTGCTGTAGCAGGATGTTCGGCGCCCGGCTCACCCAGATCGAGCCGATCAAGCAGGCCGTCGCCACCTACACACAACGCGCGGCGGAAAAGCTCAGAGCGCAAAACTCGCTGTGCAAGAAGATCCGCGTGAGTATCAGGACAGGCATGTTCAATCCCGAAGAAGCGAAGTATGCGAACGGCGCCTTGGTGGAATTGCCGTACCCGACCAATGACGTGCGGCTGATGACTAAGGCTGCTACGGAAGCGGTCAATCGCCTCTTCCGACCGGGCTTCAAGTACAGCAAGGCGGAGGTTCTGCTGATGGATCTGCGCCAGCCTGGCGAGTTCACCGGTGATCTGTTCGCGCAGTCCCAGCCTGTGATGGCGGACAAGGTCATGAGCGTTCTGGATGAGATTAATGGCCGCTGGGGAAAGGGAGTCGTACGGTTGGCTAGCGTGCCTGCGGCGCCTGGATGGGCGATGCGTCGAGACCTAATGAGCCAAAGCTACACGACGAAGGTAGATCAGTTGTGGACGGTCAGGGCTACGTGACAGGTACTAAGCCGCCCCGCTCACCACGACTCTTTTTTTAACATTAACTGAGTGCTTGGATGAGTGGAGCAAAAGAAGTACCAGCAGCTAATACGCAATAAACTTACAAAATCCTCAACAAGTCAAGCGTCGCAAGACGGAATGATCCCGCGACTCAATAAGCTCGAACACCCTCGCAAAAAATAGAGGTTCTTAGTTTTTATTTTTGATCACAAATAGTAGCAGAGGGCCTAGCGGCCCCAACGGACGAGCTATTAAACAAAGCCGCAACCACACATACTTTTCCCCCGTTTTGATCTCAGAATCGTGACACCAAAAACAGCCACTGCACGAGCAGGTAAAGCAAAACGCCTAAAACAAAGCCAATACACACTAGCGTTCGAGCCCAGGAAGGCTGGGCCACCGCAGCTTTATTTTGTTCTCAAATAATAGATCTCCGTTTTTGAAAATCGATTTCAATGGTGGCCTTTTGAAATTTGTGTAAATTTATTCTCGTTCAGCTCTGAAACCGTACATCCGCACCAAAGGCCGGATGCAATGATCTTGGGAAAGCGTGTACCCCAAACATTCAGTAAGGAAACTATCGATGAAGCTGTGCAGTCTGCGGGTGAACAATTTTCAATCCTTTGGGCCTGAAGGGGAAGAGGTTACTTTTGAGGACGTGACCTATTTACTAGGCCCTAACGGGGCAGGCAAAACAGCAACGCTTCAAGGCCTCTGTCGGATGTTCGCATTTGAACCAAATCTGCGACGTATCCGCCGCTCTGATTTCCACGTCCCGGCATCTGAGGAAAATCCACCAGAGCAAAGGGAGCTTTCGCTCGAGGCCGACTTCAGCTTTGAAGAAACACAGGACGATGAGGACGCAGATACCGTTCCAGAGTTTTTCAATCAGATGGCCCTACGCACCTTCGACGATGTGCCACGAGTACGCTTTCGTTTAGAAGCGACGATGTACGAGGACGGTGAAATCGAAGAGCGTTTTCTGTTTGTGACAAAGACAGACGATGCAGGCAAACCTACATCAACCGCATCAGTCCCTAAGAGACACCGAGACAAAATCCACCTTCATTACCTTCCCGCACGCCGCGATCCATCTGACCACGTGGCGTATGGCGCCACGGCCCTCCTTGGTAGGCTACTGCGGGCAGCCAACTGGAATAATGATCGCGAAACCGTTGCAGGATTGACGGAGCAAATTACCCAGTGCCTTACAGGCAATAAGTCTGTGCAAGCGTTGAGCGATAGCCTGAGCTCAGCTTGGCAAAAATTGCACAGGGGCGACTTCTTTGCTTCCCCGCGATTGACGTTTCAAAACTCCGAAATAGAGGCTTTGCTCAGGCATTTGTCTGTTTCGTTCAGCCCAGGTCATGGTGAAAATCAGGTGGATTTCGTACGCCTGAGCGATGGACAAAAATCCATGCTGTATCTGTCTCTTGTGTTCTCAGCACTATCGATTGGGAGGGAAGTCAGATCAGGCAAAAACACCTCATTTGACCCCCACAAACTCAAGCCACCAGCGTTCACGATCCTTGCGGTAGAAGAGCCTGAGAATAGTCTCTCACCTCATTACCTAGGCCGTATCGTTAACTCCCTGAAATCCTCTGTAGGTGTTGATGCTCAAGCATTGATCGCAACGCAAGCGCCGTCGATGCTGCGTCGAGTAGAGCCGGAGCACATCCGTTACCTTCGACTTAACAGCAATCGACAAACCCAAGTCACGAAGATCTTGCTGCCGCCCAAACGCAGTGATGCTTACAAATTTGTGAGAGAGGCTGTTCAGGCGTTTCCGGAGGTGTATTTCGCAAGACTGGTCGTTTTAGGTGAAGGCGACAGCGAGGAAATCGTACTGCCCAGAATTCTTCAAGCTAAGGGGGCTCCTGTTGACGAATTTGCAGTAGCCATCGCTCCGCTAGGGGGTCGGCACGTGAACCACTTCTGGAAACTCTTATCGGCAATCGGTACTCCCTACATCACCCTCCTAGATCTCGACACTGGACGCCATCAGGGTGGATGGGGTCGTATAGGTTACATTCGAGACCAACTCGATGCGCATGCACCTAACCTCAACCTTCCACAGGATTGGAGTCGGCATGCCTGGGACGATCCCGAGCGACCTATAAAGTCCCATCACCATTTCAACAATGGCACAGTTAGCTTGTTCGCAGAACTTGAAAAGCGCGACGTATTTTACTCCGCACCCTTGGATTTAGATTTTGCGATGCTAGTTGCCTTTCCTCAGGCATACAGAGCAGAAGCGATTCCAGCTACCGCAAAAAACCACACGTCCGTTCTGGGCGAAAATCATTTCAATCCAGCGCAATATGATGAGGAAGAGCAGAGTTGGTTTGCTGCTTACCACAAGCTTTTCAAACTGAGCAGCAAACCAGCCGCACACCTGGATGCTCTAGGGCGACTTACCGACGAGCAGCTCCTAGCCTCTCTTCCCGAAGCCCTCGACCGACTGGCCGACAGAGTGATTGCAAAGCTGGAGGAGTCGCCTGAATGATCAATCCAGATCGGTGGACTTCCTCCCCAGGGATTCGCCTGGAGAAAAGTGCTTGGGAGGTGATTCGGGAATGCGAAAGATCAGTCGTGCTGACTGCCGGGCCTGGCGCAGGTAAAACTGAAGTTCTCGCTCAACGTGCCGACTTCCTCCTGCGCACCAACAGCTGCCGATACCCTAAAAGGATCCTCGCCGTATCGTTCAAAACAGACGCGAGTCGGAACCTAAAGCAACGTATACATATGCGTTGCGGCATAGAACATGCTTCACGATTCGATAGCGTGACTTTTCACGGTTTTGCAAAGCGAATCATCGATAGATTTCGGCCCGTATTAGTGGACGAAGCGCTAGGCCAAGATTACGTAATCGGCACCGAGTACGTCCCCGGAAAACAAATAACCTTCAACCAGCTGTTACCTTTCGCCTTGAAAATTTTGAAGGACAGTGAGGTTGCCCTCAATGCGATACGCGCAACCTATTCCCATGTGTTTCTCGATGAGTTTCAAGATTGCACTGGCGACCAATACGAACTCATTAAGCTGCTATTCCACGACACCTCTAGTATTCTAACCGCCGTTGGTGATACCAAGCAGACGATCATGGGTTGGGCGGGAGCACTGGATGGAATATTCAAAACCTACGCTGACGATTTCGCTGCCCGCCCTCTTCGACTATTCCTGAACTTCCGCTCTCAACCTCGCTTGCTGCGCATGCAGAACGATGTTATCCGAGAGATTGAAGCTGCCGCTGTGATGCCTGACGATCTCGTGGATGGTGGCGGCGGTGACATACTCACCGGTCACTTCCGAAATTCAGCTGAAGAGGCTGAGGCTCTCACAGAAATCATTCAGCACTGGATAGTTGAGGAGCGCATTCCACCTAACGAAATCGCGATCCTGATGCCTCGCCAGATAGAGGAATATGCTGAAGCGTTGATGGAGCAACTTTCGCGAAACAGCATACCGTTTCGCAATGATCACGAGCTACAGGACTTGCTTAAGGAACCTGCAGTAGGTCTAGTGGTTGACTACCTAACCTGCCTATACGAACCCGGGCAGTCCGAGGCATGGTCGAGGTTGATGTCGCAGCTTGCTCCGTTTGAAGACGACAACAGTAAAAGCAGCGCACCCCAGATATTCGAAGAATTGTTTCGGTCTCACAAAAGACAAGTCGCCGCCGACAGCAAAACCCCCACTCCGTATGTTTCCTGGTGGAAGCTCGTTTTGGAGCTGTTCAAGGGACTGAGCGCATCCGACTTAGCGGCCTTCTCGCCCGACTATCAATCTCGCCAACGCCTAACCGAGGTCGTACACGACGTCCGAAATCGTATCCGAGCTCAACTTACCGATGAGCCGAATCTACTCAAGGTATTGGCGGGGTTGTCCGATAGCGACTCTGTCAGACTCCTGACAATGCACAAGAGTAAAGGATTAGAGTTTCACTCTGTAATCCTCCTAGGAGTTGAAACACAGGCCTTCTGGGGCAAGCTTGCAGAAGAACGATGCGTTTTTTTCGTAGGCGTTTCTAGGGCGAAGCAGAGGCTCGTGCTGACTACCTCTGAGCTACGCCCTCGACCCAAGAGTTCAAAGAAGCGATGGGACGAGCGAAGAACTCAGCACGGCGAATTCGTCAGCCACGTTGCTAAGCATCAAACCTGCTCGCTGCATGCGTGGAAAGGCTAAAACCCTTGGGGGCTATACCGTAATGAATCAACCTAAAGTTCTGCAGGCGAGACGCTCACCTTTTCGTCATAGGCTAGGAGGCACCTAATGTTTTCACCGTTCAACATGGAAGATCTGGCAGCAGGAGCGGTCGAGGCATTCAAACTACTCGGAGATGCTCGTGCAATTGCCGTTTTGGTATCAGGCGAATGCACAGCTGAGTTGATCAACACCGATTTCGGTGTCAATTATTGGCAGCTCATGGTGGCTCTTCCTATCCCCCTGTACTACGCCATGACAGATGTAGAACGCGAAGCTACCAGTAAAGCGATTTATGACGTAGTGACCCCGTTCTACTCAACCCTTCATGACGAGGCCCTAAACGGGGTGACCATTGCCCCACGTATTGGGGAAGCCTCCGAAAATTGGCGAGAAGAAGCTATCCGATATGTGAAAGGTGAAGGTGTCACCAACCAGGGACGAGTACGAAGCGACAATATTGCCTCGAGGGAACATCAGGGACTTCTATTTCGCTCTCAGGCTGAGGTCACTCTGTTCACGGCAATGACACGTGCACAGCTCGCAGTCGCTCCGCTTCCAGTCTTCGTACGGATAGGCAAAGCCTACAATCGTCTCGAGCCCGATTTCGTAGTAGTGTTCAAAGGTCTGACTTTCATTATTGAGGTCGACGGAGATACCTATCATCGCGAATCACCTGCCGATGCTGATAAGCGCTTGGTTCCTTTGACGTGGGAAGGCGTAGAGGTTAGAAGGATACGAGCCTCCGAGCTATCAAGTGACAACGCCGCTAATGTCGTTGTTAAAGATCTGATAGATTTCATGACAAAAAGGAAAGCAGCCCGTTGACTCCACGTGCCGTGAAAGCCGGCAACCTAGCTTCTCGCGACCCAGCTGGTAGACTTTCATCTCAGTACCGCGAGCGCGCCTCGCGCTTGAAGCAACAGGGATGAAACTCACCCAGTAATGGATTCGAAATCTTGGCAAATCGACGCACGGCAAAAACACCAAAATCGTTCAAACGACCAGCCCCTTATGGTCGCCCAAAACTATGGTTCACCAAAGCTTTCGCTGCTCTGGCATCGCTTGGACTTTTCAGTCTGTTAATGACCACAGCCTACAATTTTTTGGTTGGAGACGTGACGCTATCGTTCGTTAAACCACATGGCCGCTATTACGACTTCGACCTAAGAAACGATAGTCCAGCAGATCAAATCGTTAAGCGTTTCAAAGTAGATTATCCACCGCAGAAGCCAATTGCCCACGCTACTCGCACAATTGTCGCAAAAGCTGTCGGCGCAGGAGGGTACGAGCTACCAGGTGGCAACAGTGGCTGGATTCCAGTGACTGAGTTCGACGAACTGAATGGAAGGATTTTACCTGCTGATAAAGTCACCCCGTTTATCATGCCTCCGACGAACAGCAAGAACTACCTACAGTTAGATGCGGCGGTGTTGGACATTACGTTCGAAACAGCGCCTGCAAACGCAACATTGAAAGTTATTGATGACATTTTGAAAGCCCTCAAGCTGCGCAACCAAGCCACGCAGCAGAGGTATCTAGTCATGGATAACCTTTCGATACCCACCCGCGCTCTCAGTGTCGCCGAGGCAGTTAGGCTTGCGTGTAGGGACGATGACTCGCTATCAGACGAATTGTGTCCTGCTCATGGAGGTGGTTGATCGATTCTTGCCTGGGGGGGGTGGCACACGAGCCTCAGACCTACCGTTCGCTCTCTGAGCCTACCACCTTTGCAAGCCACTTATCCCGGTGACACTGGCTACTCGCTGCACTGCTCGAACACACCGTACTCAGGGAATTAAAATGAGCCGAGGCATAGATTTCTTCCAGGGAATGACGAAGACACAACTCAAAGAGATGATCCAAGGGAAGATCGCAGAGGTCGATTTCGGACAAGATTTTGAGTCCTCAATCATCGCCGACCTAATACATCAGAAGCATTACCACTGCGCAGCCCAAGATCTGCGCCCTACTCACTTTCGAAAGCTACCCCGACCGGGAGCCGCTTACGATTTCCAAGGCTACTTTCCGGGTCATGGCTGGCACGCAGTCTCATGGACGCAGTGCATCAACCCTCGAGACGAAATGGATTGGTTGGATCGCGCACTCCGGGATGCTGCGCATCCTATAATTTCTAGCTACAGAGCGATGCACCCTGTATGCGAACGGTGCAAGAACAATCCGTCTACCGAAGTTGACCATGTGTCCCCCGAGTTCAAGGTTATGGTCGCCCAGATCATTCAGACGCTCAGCACTTCCCAGATTGAGGAGATATTTTCCCGCTTTGACTGGCTGGACAAAGAGCCGTTCTCTTTGCCACCAGGACACTATGCTTTACAGCTCCTCCATGATGCTCACCAGACCGCGACTCTCCAAGCGTTGTGCAAACCGTGCCATGTACTCAACGGCAACGAGCGCCGGCGCCGAACAATTTAGATGCTCGCTATATGGCAGAGAAAATACCTCGCGGGATAGTTCTCAGTCTCTAACATTGCTGGCAAACGAGCCCTGTAGAGAGGCTCCGTAGGGTATAATTCATAGACCTAACGGCTACGAATTTGAGGTGGTGTTTACATTCCCCCCAAAATCAGGTTGGGTAGGAAAATGTATTGCCGATAGACCGACGGAATATCACTGCAGAACCCGAGGTGTTGGATGGAGCGTTCGAGAGAGGCGCAAGAACTCTCGCAGGCTCGAACGACCATTACCTCGCTGAAACGTGGCGAGTACATAGCGAGAATTCTCGGTCGTCATTACCCAAAACCTGCCTTCACGCTCGACCTTGACCACGTCAGAAGTTCTGATCAGGTGACCATCGCAAAACCGCCCATACTGGTCTTTCCGCTTGTGGCCAAACACTACACCGATACCTGCGCGCGACCTGATGGAAACGCCACAAAGGTAAGCGGTAACCGGCACATCAAAGCCTTGCTCTTGGGCTTTAATGATACGTTTGAGATCGAAATCTGTATGGCGTTTTCCGTGAAAAGTGACATCAATGGTGTCGAGCATCATTGCGCTCCGGTTGCGGTCTGTATGGAGTTATCCGAAATTGCACACGCAACCAGGCGCGCTGGTATCGTGGGGGATTCTTGGTAAATTTCATGTTGATCGAATCATGCTTGAGAGAAAGACAGGTCTTACGTTCGCCAGCGCTTCGATCTGGAAATCTGGTTGATGCGAGGTGTGGTAAACCTCGCCCTCACCCACCTCTAGGACACAGACCTCAGAGCCAATTCTGTCCTCACCTACGCTTAATCTGGTCAACCGCTCCATCTGCCAACCTCCTGTCTTATTCATCCAAGACGGTGTCACAGCCATGATTTCGGTGATACCTAAATCAGAGCCTTGGCTCACCAAAATTTCTTGAAGCTGGCGCGTGTCGTCAATCATCACCGCACACTCGCTGTGCCCCCCCTGGTGTTCGACGCTAAGGGTCAGGTGGTACCAAGGAGTTCGGAGCAGCCTCGACACTCCACGCCAGTTGGATACGCCCTCGCCGAACATTCCTGGGACACCTATGAGGTCGCTGTCTATGGTTCTGAACATGTGTCGCCTCAAGCTGCTGGAGCACGTCAGTTGCTCAGCAGAACCGGTTGGTAATCAGAAAAGAGAAAATATTGCTTCGATAGAAGATGACTTGCGATGGCCAGGCCCGAGCAATAGGTAGACCGTGTTACGTGTTTCGAATAGGTAGCCTTCTTTGAAAGCGGTGCCCATGCTTGAGCGCACCCAATGACCTGGTTCGAAACGGCGCTGCTCGTCGTGCACAACTTTGTGGGCAAACATAAATATTGGCTGGCAGCCTGCGGCGGTTACTTTGGCTCGCTCTTCGTCGGTGACGACGGCGTCTAAGATTGTCCATTCTTCTACGGCGCAGAGAGGCATCCACTTGTAGCGCTTTCTAGCTGCAGACATCGCGTCTTCGAGGCTAAGTTCTGAGCCAACTAGAGAGGCTCCCGGGTCTCCCAAAAGGCCCGCATCGATCACTCTAACCATGTGCTGCCTCCGAAATCATTTACGAGTAGTACGCCTGCTCAGCAGAGGCTTGCTGGATAGTCCGCATACCGGTCTTCATGCCCAGCGAAACGCTCTCATCTAATTCCCATAAATTGCCAAAACGAGCTTACGGAAGCTTCGCTATGAGCCGTCTTGGTCGCGATATGCGCAATACTACCTCATTTTGGTATTTAACGGAAACCCTACTGTGTGGCTATATCCTGACTTTTGAGTGAGCCATGCAGCTTAGAATCGCACTCGCAGGCGCCATCCGAGCACTGCGTAAGCAGCGTCAACTTCGGCACGAAGACCTTTCTGACGCCTCCGTGAAATCTAAACTCAGCGCCCTCGAGCGAGGCGAAACAAGCATTACTCTTGAGAAGTTCGAGAGCCTTGCTGAGGGCCTTCGAATAAACCCTCTGGCCCTCCTAGCTCTATGTATGTCCCAACAGCAAGACACCCCTTACCCTGTCCTCATGGATGCTGCCCTGAAGCAGCTGCAAGCGTTTGAGAAAGAAGGAGGTCTTGGAATTCTTGCTGAACAGCTCACTGATGGAGGGGTTGCCCCCCGTAAGCCTGGAAAGCCTCAGAACAAGGGAAGCGAAAGCGTCGTTCGCGAGCTTAAGACTGCTGGAATGAATCAATCGCAGATTGCGCGGGAGACGGGGCTGGCTCTATCGACTGTGCATCGATATTGGAAGAGGATTAACGCTACCGAATCTAGAGCTGATTGTTAGAGGACAATGCTGGATTGACGCACGTGCTCTCAAAGGGCTCGGGGCCGTGCGTTGAGATTGAGCTTGGCTTACACGACAACGCGAGGCCGAGCGGAAAGATCGGTTTGCCGCCAAGTGGCTTCGATCACTGGATAACCTTATTTCCGGCTTAATCCATAGCCCCCTGCGCACGAGAACCTCATAAGCGATGGTGCCAGATCCTGATTCAGGATTTACACAAATGCGACATTAATGTCTTTTTCGAAATTATGAAATCTCTGCCCTTGAATTCGTTTTTCAAAATCGGAGATCTATATTTTGAACTCAAAAGAAAAGCAGCGTTGCCTGCACCGGCCCATTTTTCATTTTAGAAATGAGGCTGGTTCGCTGGCCGCCGTTTTTATCTGACCCTTTCGATATGACAGCTTTTTAAGCTCACTCTCAAGCAAATACCATCGCTTATGGTTGCCCCTACGCACCTTGTAACCTGCTCGTTAATTTGGGGCCGTAGGCCCCGGCTCGGCTTGCCAACAAAAGCCAAGTATTTGAGTTTACTTTTTGTGGTTTGTACGAGATTTGGTGTGATCTGAGATCAAGAAAATCCAGCGAATCAGCTAGAGGTATAGTTCCGTCTAACCCGCTCAGGTTCCACCGGGATGCCCTCGGTTTACAGATACGAACATGCCGGCGATGATCCTGGCGTCGAGCAAGGCGTGGTGAGGCAGCTCTTCACCCCCGCTAGTCGGAGAAAGGGTCGTTGCGTCAGTAGGGAAATTACGAACGATTCTGGGCCATCGCCCGTCCTCATATACCAGGTCGCAAAAAAGCTCCCAATCGAACTGAGGGGCATCAGTGACGATCTCGATCTCTTTTTTGAACGACGTCAGAAATCTGAGCAGCGACATCCTGGCTTCAATAATGGGCAACGCGTAGCTCCCACCCCACAGCTGTGGAAGCACGGTTTCCTTTACGAAATCACTGCAGTCTTCTTCTTGCCAAGCATCGAGCAATTCCACGTAAAATTCGTGCCCATCCTCAGCGACTAACGCCAGTGATATCAGCTTCGCTGCCGCCGAGAGCTCGGTAAACTCGCAATCAAGAAAGACCATCATGTTGCTGGAACTCCGTTATGACTAGGCCTCGCCTGGATATGGTGCAGGAAGGTCAGCTGTGGGAAATGGCTCTCAAGCATTTTGGCTCAGACGGGCTCCTCAAGGTAATCATAGAAATGTGGAGTCACGCTGCTGCTCCGCCCAAGCCAGTCGTGGAATACCTGTCCACCAAACAGGTGAGTCAAGAAATCCTGAATATACTGAAAATTGCCCAAGAGCGAGTCGGTGCATTGGTTGCTGATCGGATAAGCGTTTTCGGACGATTGAGCTATGAAGCTACACCGTTGAGTTAGCTGAAATGACTCGAAAAGGATTTCTGGGGCACTGTATTAGGCCAATGTGCTAGCAACGAGCCCTTACCGACTGACCGCTCTAAATTGATAGCGAAGTGGCGAGTACGAAGCGGCTGGAAAATCTGGATTAAAATTACGCCCTACCAGACTTACTGGCATAAACACTACTTGAAAGCAGAAGGACGATTTTCACAAGGGTTAATATCAAGGCGGGGCATCGCCAGTCTTTGAAAATCATCGAGCGCCTGAGGTTGCTAGACCTGGGGCGACCTGTTGATGCTGAACACTTGGTGCTCAACGCCCCACGCCCCGGCGTCATTGTAATGTACGACTCCGGGCACTCCCAAGGAAACGTGAGGGCTAAACTTTGCAGAGTTGTCTACGTAAAGTATCAAGCTTCAAAAGCTCGTCATAAGTAGCGATGATATCGAATAATCCCCACAACCCGGGCGACGGTTGCTGTTCAGTTTCCTGCCCAGGTGGGACTGTGATCAAGACTTGACTACACTCGCCCAAAACGTTGTCAAGTACCCTACAAACCATCGTTAAAGCGTCACGAAGGCTTTCAGTTTCGCTACGAAGCTTATCCGTTTCTTCTGGCGAATTAGGAAGAACACCAGAATCGATATTTCTGATTGTGAGTTTCAACTGGTCTATTTGGCCATTCAAACTCGCATTGCGGATCTTCAGCGCTTCGAAATCCGAAGTAGTAACGACAGGAGTTTCCTCTGCAGACTCCTCTATCTTGCCGCTCCGATCTAGATAAAGACGATAGTCGGAATTCCTAAGCAGCGTGACATGGCTAACGGGCTTAAAGCCTTTGACCTTAGTCTTTTCAGGCAACGACTCGAAATCTCGGTATTCAAACTCTTTCACAATTTTAGCAACGTCGATTGCCAAATTTGTGATGTTCGGATACGTAGCTTTAGACAGAATATCAAGCGCACTACGAATATGTCTAATGCGTAATGCCTTGTGCTCTGCTCTATAATTATCAAACGGATCGAGTCGCTGAACCAATGCTATGCTCCCATTTCTGCTAACCCCATGTTAGCAGAAAGTGATAAAGCGGGCCTAGCTACCATGCTAACATTGGCGCTGTCGTGACTGATTTTCATAACGTCCCGGACGCTGAGCATGCCCGTCGTCATCATGCTGGAAATCTGTGACGCCAACTGATGACTCGCAGGTTTGTTACTCGGCTTCAGTAGCTCATCATACTTGCCTTGGTTTACAAGCATCCTCATCCTCATTTGGGCGAACTGCGCATCAAGCCGAGGACTGGAAAGATCCGGAAAGTTCTGAACATCGACCAAGCGCTTCAGGACGTGGTCGGATTCTGAGATCTCGACTTTCTGGAAGTGAGCCATCAGTCCATCCTTCTCTCGGAGAAAAAAACTATTTGCCTCTCCGGTTTGCGCCATCAGATACAGTTGCTGCTCAATAGCCTCCAGGGCGTAAGCTTCCAAAGCATGGTGGTCATACTCAACATACAAATTTTCCAAAATTTGCGGATTGCGAGCGCTTGGCTTGAGAGCTCGATACTCTTGAATTTTGTCAAGCACGACCTTCATCATCTCTTTTGCTTTATCTTTTTCTGCACTCACAGCCTGTAAGTGATCGATACCACGGATGGCATAAGGGCACAACGCGCATTGACGGTGCCCACCGATTTTGGAGACTACTTCCTTCGGACAACGATTATCGAACGGGCAAATATGGCAGTTATTGAACGCGAGCTTGGTGTATAGTCTTGCGCGCAGTGTCTCAAGCCCGTTCTTGTCAGCCGCTACACCCGCGAGGCTGATCAAGCCGTGAGTTTTAATAGCCTGCACTGGATCTTTTTCAATAGACGTCATCAATTTAGCATGAAGCTTGAGGACGGTCTCAGCAAGTTCAGGAGCATCACCCCGCTCAATACTCTGCATGTTTTTCATCATGTAATCAGCGAGCAACTGTTGGTGATCAGACAAGTTGTCGCCATCAAAAATTGCGTAATACCAGACAAGCGCCTCACTCTGACCTGTCAAATATTGACCGATGATCGAAGGCGGTAGGAGCCTGATCGCGTCAGATACGAACCCCGCGCGCAATGCATGGGGGGTGTGTGGGCTGACCAGATCATTGACGGCAAGCTCTCTGAGGAAATATGGCGAATAGTCGAGAAAAGGAACAGGCGAACCACCTTCAGACTTGACGAAAACCAAGTCCTCCCCAGAGGCGTCCTGCATCTGAACGCGAATGAAATGCTGCAGAATCAACATGTAAACACGAAACTGCCGAGAGTTGTTCCAATCAGAGTCGGTATTTCCTTGCCCCCTGAACAGGGGTTTGTATCGACCAAATTTGGATCCTTCAACCATGCCATACCACAAGTCCTGCTTGTAACTAGGCGAAGTGCACGCATCATACCACTTGCGTTGCCTGTCCATGATCTCGATTGCGCGCATAGCAACAATCGCCGTCCACTCCCCATGCGATTTATCTGAGCTGACAAACATGGGTTGGAATGGGAGCGAGCGATACCGATCTACTCCACGATCATACTTATCTTTGTCCAGCCAAATCAGATGCTGCTGGCGAATCCCAGTGTGACACATCAGCTGCGTCAATCTGACTTCATTGGGAGAAATACGTCTAACTACTTCACCCCTAATCTCGATATCGACAATCTTATAAAAACGGGGGAGAAATTTGAAAGTCAGTATTTTATTCTCATGATAAAAGATCGGAGTATAATTCAAAAGACTCTGATTGACCTCATCGATACCCTTAACATTGCGACCGATCAATCCCGCCCAAGCATGACTATGAGTGAGCTCGGCCGTGGAGGGCTGATAAAGCTCACCACCCAAAACTCCATAGTTGACATCTTGCTCTAACTGGCCATCGTAATATGGCATACAGTTAATGTGATCGATCAAATACTCAAGACTGTCAAGCATGCTGATAAATGTGGAAAAATAAGGTCTTGGAACCGGAATTTTGTCAGTGCCAGACCTTTTTGAAACAGCTGGATAGCACGCGCTCGTAAAATTATTTTTAAACTTATCGGCACCTGGCAACACCATATTATTGTCTTCGACATAATCACAAAAGCGATCAACGATGCCTACTCGAGCGTAAAGAGTATCGCTACCCCACCCTTTTACACGAGAAAACTCATTAACATAACCAATAAACGTTCTTGGCGGCTCCTTTTCATATAGGATTATACCGTCAAGAAAAACTGACTCTCGGGTAAAAAAAAGGGTGCAATTGAAGTCATTCAAATTCTTAGGATAGTCTAAGAGATCACCATCCCGTTGGAGGAAGAAATTAGGCAGGTAGCACATGACATAACTCATGAGCAAGCCGAGTACAAACTCATGATTGGTAGAGTTTTGGAGCCTCATCGAGTGCATGAACGATTTGTAAAAACCGTTTACCATCGAGGAAAATACTTTCACAGGATAACGCGAGGACTCATAAAAAAGCGAATCTTCGCCCTCCCCTCCAATGTAGAAAATTTTCTTAAACATGTGGGACGGAAAATATGTACTAAAATCCTCTGCGAAATTCATCTCTCGCACACCGGATGCAATCTCTTGCGCTGCCGCATAAGACTTTTCATACGCGCTTTCAGCTTTCTTTTCTACTTTTCCAACCCGGATCCGCCCTCTATAGACCCGCGCAGGCTTGTTCTCGCGCTTTTCAAGCTGGTATTGGTTGATAACATCCTCAACCATCTGTTTCTTTTCCGCACTCTGAGACGAGAGTGTGAGAAGAAAGTCATTGACGTAGTACCTGCGCAATGGCAACTGTCCTGATCCATTAGCAGCTGAAAACAGGCTATTGGCATCGGATTGCGAGAGATCCTCAATGGCGTAGGCAGTGGTGCTCAACAGAAGTCTCAACCAGAAGTTTACGCGACTGCTCCCACTATCAAACTCTTCTCTCTTGAAAAGACTTTTGATCTTGGATTCAGGGTGCACACCGCGAATCAACGTCAGATTTTCTACATTCAACTTCTCACAAAGCGTATCAAATACTTCTGGCATATGGGCGATAGTCTGCATCCCGAGAGGAGCAACAAAAACTTTCCGTGCCCATAGCGTAATAAAAACCAAGCGAAACAACTGAGAAATTGAACCTTCGTAGGCGGCTGAGAGCCCCGAAAGCCTAGGATCAATTTCGCTCCAGCGCACTTTATTATTGCGGAACGTTGCCTCTAATGTCAGCTGAACCTCACTCACGCCCCACCCTTCAAAGGTCAGAGCACGCCTAAAAACAGACTCGACCCGATCTGCAGCACTATCGGGCTGTGCGCCATAGTATTTTTTATAAAGGGTTCGAACTGTCGCAACAGCCTTAACGAAGTGCGGAGCAACCTCATTTTCTTCCACGAGCCAAATCGCGTTGACAGGGTGCAAATTAATCATTATTTACTGTCGCTATGCAGTGAGAGTTTGAGTTGCTTGAGTTCATTCTCGAGATGCTGAATCTGAACGTGTGTCACGCTGTAGTTAGCCGTTGACATGCGAAGCATATTGATAGCCGCGAATGTTGCCTCAAGCATTTTTATATCTTTACGTGCGTATCGCTCAGTTGCCTTGATGGTTTTATGCCCCATGAAGACTTGCACAGTTTTCAAATCCAGTCCGAATCTGTTATGACCAACCGGATTAGGGCAATGGTTCACCAGGTAGTACGCGTACATATGACGGAGCGAATGAAAGCCGTAGCTCATGCCGGTAATTTTCTGCGCAGCTGAACGGAATCGCTCGTAAACGGCCTGATAAGACGTGGGCATGGGGCCTCCGTCACGAAGATTACGAAATAAAAATCTGTGCGCTACCGGACGGTGCCTACTCGCTTCTAGAGCACGCTGTTCTTGGTCATACAACCCTAAGTAATACCAGAACATTGAAGCAAAGGGCTGGATCAAAAACGTATCAGGCTTAACCCGCCCCTTATGGTCAAGCTTTTTGAGCTGATGCTCAGGGATGTAATGAATCAAAACATCTAGACGCGTGTCAGGATCAACGATAAATACCTTATTATTTTTCGGATTATCGGTATCGATATGAATGTCGTCCCACAATACTGTAAGCGCTTCCGAAATCCGGCAGCCGGATGCTGCTAGCAAGCTCCACAGCACCTTGTCGCGCAGACACTTAGCGCTTTCAATAAAATCCCTACACTTGTCAATTGGAAAGGTTTTTTCATCCCCTCCAAATTCATCAGTGCGCGACACTGTCGAGGGCTTAGATACTGGGCTCAGGTGTTTCTGTTTGATCCGTTTTGCGCCCCCTGCGATGCAGCCCGCCATCCAGCTGTTCGCCCTGATCGCAGCCCTGACATTCCGAGGCGCCTCCATGTACCTGGTTGTAGTGAGCGGCATCATCGAGATAGCCATTTCAGAGACGTACCCGCTGTCCTGCATCTGCAGCAATGCTTCCCTCATCGCCTCACTAGCGGTAATGAAATTATTTACACCCGCAAAATGCACTGCAATAGAAGCGCCACCCAGTTCTCTGCTACCAAGCACCCTCGCAGCCTCTCTGGCTACGGATGATGTGCTATAAATACCGCTGACCAGGTAGCTCTCATAGCTATCTAATGCCTCTCGCAACTGCAATGCAGTAAGGCCACCGCATTGAATACCTACTTGATGAATATAGTTCAGCATTTCACGCACCGCGTAGCAGTATGTACGTGTGGTTTTGAACGCTTTAGCTCTAGCAAGCTGATAAGCCCACTCATCGAAGAACTCTGTCATCGTGTGATCAGGGCAAATCATTCGGAACGTAAGAGTTCCATTACGTGTCGTCTCAAACAGCTCGACATGGTTCATACGTAAAGGGACGACCGCGTTCAAATGATCATGTCCTTGTTTGAAACGCCGACATGTAACTGAAGCCTTTCAGTTGATTTCGAATTCACTATACCATCCTGTTTAATCACGTTTTTTCTAAGCTTTAGACCAGGCACTAACAATCGACAGCGTATTTTTTCGCTGGATGGCGACCATAAGCGTGTCACACCCTCGAGAAAGGGCGGATAATTAACGTTGGTATCAACCGTGGAGTCAGGGCCGAAAGATCCTGAACATACAAACTAGCATCGTGATTTTTATCGGCCTGACTGACAGTTAATAAAGCCCACTAACTGTCTCAGGCAAATACATTCTCTTCAGATTTGCAATCCTTCTGTGCAGTTTCAGCGATAACTGACGCTAAAGTGGCACGCATCCTGACACACAAAAAACAGCTGATCAACAAGGTGCAATAATTTTTATTGCACCTTAGAGTATGCTCGTAGCATACCGATTCTAGATCGGCCGCATTGGTACCTGATATCCGATATCGACCCCCGCCGCTGTACCCCAAAGCAGTCGCCACAGAATGGCGGCCAAGGAGCTACCACGCTGTGACAGCGCCAATTAAAGATACAACCTGATGAATGATCGCGCCCCGCGTGCTCTCCCACTGTTGAAAGGGCTCGAAAGGCTTGAGAGCGTCGGACATCACCACCCTCACCTGACACTCACGACCTTAAGAGCATTCCCCAGGCGCAAGAGCTTTACAGGTGAACGCGGGGCAAGGCGTCAAGACGACCAGAACGCCGAGACGCTGAAGAAGATGGGGAGCTATGGGGCTACCTGAATCTTTCAGCATTGAGTAAGCAAGCCAGCTTTCGATCACCATGGCCAAGGGTGAGCTATAGACTCGGAGGGTTCGCAGCACAGACCTTCCCGGCCCGGTGAGGTATCACGTTCGCACAAAGTGGCACCCACCTATAAACGATTAGCTTGCGAATGCCCGATGAGAGATCTCAGACATCCGCTGACTGAGCAGCTTTTATGAATTCCTAAGGCTTAGGATGAGGACGCGCGCACATCGGAGGCGCCACCCGTCACCGCTGTGCGCAAGGAATGTAGGGGGAGCGGATATCAGAGAGACGTCGGTAAGCTGCAATTGCCAGGATCTTTCTCTCTGAGAACGGATCACACGTCATAAGGCGCATCTAGGTTGTTGCGCCTTTATGAATGTGTCGCAAGGGAGAGAAGCTCCTTACGAAAGATCGGTGCAAAAAGGCATAAAAAAAGGGCCTAGGATTAACCTAAGCCCTTGATTTTGTTGAGTTCGCGGCGGGAAACCAGGGATTCGAACCCTGGGAACGCTATTAACGTTCGCCGGTTTTCAAGACCGGTGCATTCAACCACTCTGCCAATTTCCCGTGTATTCCGATGACGCGATGAAGCGGTACTGCAAGGTGCAACTGGAGATAGCCTTAGATAAGAACCCTGGGAACGCTATTAACGTTCGCCGGTTTTCAAGACCGGTGCATTCAACCA
>NZ_JANLGL010000037.1:0-13507 GCF_024655625.1 Pseudomonas sp. 18.1.10 | reverse complement strand
ACTCTGCCAATTTCCCTTTTGCATCACAGGATTAGAGTAGACCATCCTGTCTCAGCGGGCGCCATAATACCCGAATGAAACACACTGTCAAACTCTCGGCATCGCTTGTTACAGAGCGTCTGTTATGATCTTTGCGACTGAACGTTTCAAAACTGAAGGAGTGTCGCCATGCGCGAACAGAATTACGCAGTGAATGGCAACGCGCAGGCTGAGCAGCTTGAAGTCAGCCGCGTGTTGCGCAACACATACGGCTTGCTCGCCCTTACCCTCGCATTCAGCGGCGTGATGGCGTTCGTGGCGCAGCAGATGCGCGTTGGCTATCCGAATATCTTTGTCGTGTTGATCGGCTTCTACGGTCTGTTCTTCCTGACCAACAAGCTGCGTGACTCGGCCTGGGGCCTGGTGTCGGCGTTTGCCTTGACCGGTTTCATGGGTTTTATCCTCGGCCCGATCCTTAACCGTTACCTCGGCATGGCCGGCGGTGCGGAAGTGGTCAGTTCGGCGTTTGCCATGACGGCCCTGGTGTTTGGTGGCCTGTCGGCCTACGTGCTGATTACCCGTAAAGACATGAGCTTCCTCGGCGGTTTCATCACCGCGGGTTTCTTCGTGTTGCTGGCGGCGGTGGTTGCAGGCATGTTCTTCCAGATCAGCGGCCTGCAACTGGCGATCAGCGCGGGTTTTGTGCTGTTCTCCTCCGTGTGCATCCTGTTCCAGACCAGCGCTATCATCCACGGCGGTGAGCGTAACTACATCATGGCGACTGTCAGCCTGTATGTGTCGATCTACAACCTGTTTATCAGCCTGTTGCAGATTTTCGGCATCATGAGCCGCGACGACTGATCCAGTAACGCAAAAAAAAGCCCCGTATCGAAAGATACGGGGCTTTTTTGTATTCAAGGGATCAGTACTGGTTGGGCTCCATTTCCAGCTCGACCTTGAAACGCTCAGCAATGTCTCGCTGGATACGCAGCGCCAGGTCCGCAATATCGTGCCCGGTGGCAGCACCATAGTTGACCAGCACCAGCGCTTGCAGCGCGTGTACGCCGGCATCACCGTCCCTGAAGCCCTTCCAGCCGGCCTTGTCGATCAGCCAACCGGCGGCGAGTTTCATTTGGCCATCGGCCTGCGGGTAAGCCACCAGGTCTGGGTACAACGCCTGCAGCTCGGCTGCGAGCACCTGGGATACCAACGGGTTCTTGAAGAAGCTGCCGGCATTCCCCAGTTCTGCCGGGTCTGGCAGTTTTTCGCGGCGGATGCTGCAAATGGCGCGGCTCACATCGCTCGGCGTCGCCTCCGTGATCCCCTGCCCCGCCAGGCGCTGCTGCACCGGGCCGTAGTCAAGCTTGAGGTGGCTGGTGCGGCTCAAGGCGAAACGCACACGCAGGATCAACCAGCGCCCGGTTTCGTGCTTGAACAGGCTGTCGCGGTAGGCGAAGTTGCATTCTTCCAGGCTGAAATCCCGCAGTTCGCCAGTGTGGCGATCCAGGGCGGTGAGGCCGGCGAATACGTCCTTGATCTCGACGCCATAGGCGCCGATATTTTGCATCGGTGCCGCGCCAACGGTGCCAGGGATGAGACTGAGGTTTTCCAGGCCGCAAAAACCTTGTTCCAGAGTCCACAACACAAACGGGTGCCAGGCTTCGCCTGCTTCCGCTTCGACCACCACAGACTTGCCGTCATCGTGCAGCACCCGGATACCCTGGGTGGCCATGCGCAGCACCAGCGCAGCAATGTCCCGAGTCAGCAACAAATTGCTGCCGCCGCCGATCACCAGCAGCGGCAGCGCTTGCGCAACCGCGTAGGCCAAGGCTTCACGGACGTCCGCGTCGCTATGGGCTTCGGCAAACAGTTGGGCACGTACGTCGATGCCAAAGCTGTTGAAGGGCTTGAGGGATACCTGCGAGAGCACTTGCAAGGTCATAGCCGCCCCTTGATTTCGATCACCAATAAATCACAGGCTTGCTCGATCAGGTCCAGGACCCGCTCGAAACCCTGTTCGCCTTCGTAGTAAGGGTCTGGCACCTCGTCAACCTCAGCGTCATAACGGCGCAGGAACAAGTCCAGCTGTGCCTTGCACTGCGCCGGCTGCAGGGCCTTCAGGTTACGCAGGTTGCTGTGGTCCATGGCCAGGATCAGATCGTAGCGCGCAAAGTCGGCACGGCTGACCTGTTGCGCACGCTGCGCCGACAAGTCGTAACCGCGCGCCAACGCCGCGCGCTGGCT
Source organism: Pseudomonas sp. 18.1.10 (assembly GCF_024655625.1). Lineage (NCBI taxonomy): Bacteria > Pseudomonadati > Pseudomonadota > Gammaproteobacteria > Pseudomonadales > Pseudomonadaceae > Pseudomonas > Pseudomonas sp. 18.1.10. The sequence goes on along the minus strand of NZ_JANLGL010000037.1, from coordinate 11,284 downwards.
GCGCTGGTCCGGTGGGTTGCCGACATGCCAGTCCCCCGTGCCGGCGGACGCGACCTCGACCTGCCCTGCCAGCCCCGCGTCGCGCAATTTATGGCGCAACACACCTTCGGCCGTTGGCGAGCGGCAGATGTTGCCCAGGCAGACAAACAGGACTTCCATCACGCCCCCAGCAGGCGACGGACGCGCTCAAGGTCTTCCGGCGTATCCACACCCGCAGGCGGCGCTTCCAGGGCATCGCCCACGTGGATACGCACGCCGTGCCACAGGGCACGCAGTTGTTCCAGGGATTCGGTGTTTTCCAGCCAGCACGGGCCCCAGCTGACGAAGTCATGCAGGAACCCGGCACGGTAGGCGTAGATGCCGATGTGGCGGCGGTACGGCACGCCTTCCGGCAACACGTCTGGCTGTTTGGCAAACGCGTCGCGCGCCCAGGGCAGGGTCGAGCGGCTGAACGTCAGCGCCAGGCCATTGATGTCGCTGACCACTTTCACCACGTTCGGGTTGAACAGGGTGTTGATGTCTTCGATTGGCTCAGCCAGCGTCGCCATGCGCGCTTCGCCGTGGGCCGCGAGGTTGGCGGCCACCTGGTCGATGACGCTTGGCGGGATCAGCGGTTCATCGCCTTGTACGTTCACCACGATGGCATCGTCGGCCAGGCCCAGCTGCGTGGCCACTTCGGCCAGGCGATCGGTGCCGGAGTTGTGGTCTTCGCGGGTCAGCACCGCTTCGGCGCCAAAGCCTTGGCAGGCAGCGATGATGCGCGGGTCATCGGTGGCGACCACGACTCGTTGAGCGCTGCTTTTACAGGCCTGTTCCCACACCAGCTGGATCATCGGCTTGTTGCCGATCAATTGCAGCGGCTTGCCCGGCAGGCGTGTCGAGGCAAAACGCGAAGGAATGACAACGGTAAAGGCGGTGGTCATTTATCCAGGCGCTCATCGGAAGTCAGGGTGCGGGCTTCGCTTTCCAGCATGACCGGGATGCCATCACGGATCGGATAAGCCAGGCCGGCGCCTTTGCTGATTAGCTCGGTTTTGTCGGCGCTGAGCTTGAGCGGGCCTTTGCAGATCGGGCAAGCGAGGATGTCGAGCAATTTGGTGTCCATGAGTGTTTCCTGGAAAGAAGCAGTTAAGGCAAGAGACGGGCGGGCAACAGGCGCATCAGCTGCGTGTCGAACCAGGCGACGAACGCCGGCGACGGCACCGCATCCACCGCAAGGTACCACCAGTCGGGCTGGGCAAAGGCGCGGCACTTCACCGCGTCCTTCTCGGTCATGACCAGCGGCAATGACGGCGTAAAATTCAAGACCTCTGCGCTGTAGGGCGCATGGTCGGCAAACGCATGGGGTATCGCCTGCCAGTGTAGCGTTTCAAGGGTGTTGAAGAAACGTTGCGGGTTACCGATACCCGCGACCGCGTGCACCTGCTGGCCCGCCGGAAAATGCGCGACCGGTTGGCGCTCGCCGGTTTTCAGGTTGACCAACGCCGTGGGTTGCAGGCGAAAGGCAAAGCCATCTTCGCAATCGGCGGCGCCGCCGTTATAGAGCAGCGCATCCACGCTTTGCAGACGCTCCACCGGCTCGCGCAACGGACCGGCCGGCAGGCAACGGCGGTTGCCGAGACCACGCGCAGCGTCGATTAGCACCAGTTCAAGGTCGCGGGCCAGGCGATAGTGTTGCAGGCCGTCATCGGACAGGATCAGGTCCAGGGTTTCACTGGCCAGCAAGGCCTGGACGGCGCGGCTGCGGTCGGGGTCGATCATCAGCGGCACGCCGCACCGCTGCACGATCAGCAACGGCTCATCGCCTGCCACATCAGCGCTGTGACTGGCTTCGACCCGCCACGGCAACTGCGGCGGCTTGGCGCCATAACCACGGCTGACCACGCCCACCCGCAACCCGCTGCGGCGGCAGTGCTCGATCAACCACAGGATCAACGGCGTCTTGCCGGTGCCACCCACCGTGATATTGCCAACCACCACCACCGGCACGGGTGCTTGGTAGATCGGGCCCTCACCCGCCAGGAAGCGCGCGCGCTTGCCCTGCACGACCCGGCGATACAGCGCCTCCAGCGGGCGCAGCAACGTGAGTGCCGGGTGCCCTTCATACCAGGCCTTGAGTAAACGATCAGACATGGCCATCAGGGTTGGCTCGCCGCCTCGACAGTGGTCATGCGCAGATGGCTGAAACCGAGCTTGCCGGCCGCATCCATCGCCGTGACCACGGCCTGATGCTGGGTCTTGCCATCGGCACTGATGGACAGCGGCATCTTGGTGTCGCCGCCGGACTCTTTCTGCAAGGCGTCCATCAGGCTGGCGAGGTCGTTCTTCGCCAGTACCTGGTTATTCACCGAAAACACCCCTTCGGCATTGATGGCGATGTCCAGTTGCTTGACCTGCTGGTCTTCTGCCGGCGAGCCGCTGACCGCCTCCGGTAAATCGACGCGCAGCTCGGTTTGCCGGGTGAAGGTGGTGGTGACGACAAAAAACAGCAGCAGGATAAACACCACGTCGATCAACGACGCGAGGTTGATATCAACGTTTTCCCGTTGCTTGCGGCGAAATTTCACGCTCTGCCCTCAACCAGGTCCACATCACGGTCGCCCTGCACCACTTCCACCAGCTTGATGGCTTCCTGCTCCATGCCCACCACCAACTCATCGATGCGCCGTTGCAGGAAACGGTGGAAAAACACCGAAGGAATACCGACCATCAAGCCGGCAGCAGTGGTGATCAACGCCTTGGAAATACCACCGGCCAGCACGGCGGCGTTGGTGGTCATGCCCGAGCCCATGAACGAGCTGAAGATGTCGATCATGCCGAGTACGGTGCCCAGCAAACCGAGCAATGGCGCCATGGCGGCGATGGTGCCGAGGGCATTGATATAGCGCTCCAGTTCATGAATGACCCGGGCAGCGGCCTCTTCGATGCACTCTTTCATGATCTCGCGACCATGCTTGGAGTTGGCCAACCCAGCGGCGAGGATCTCACCCAGGGGCGAATTGGCGCGCAGTTCCTTGAGCTTTTCCTTGTCGAGCTGCTTGCTTTTGATCCAGCCCCAGACCTGCCCCAGCAGATGTTCGGGGGTGACGCGACTGGCGCGCAGGGTCCACAGGCGTTCGGCAACGATGCCGAGTGCGGCGATAGAACTCATGATGATCGGCAACATCATCCAGCCGCCGGATTTGACCAATTCCCACACAGTGAATGTCCCCTCGAAAAAGTGCGCCACTTTACCATATCGGTACGTCAGCGGGGTTCGCCGACCACAGGCGCCGAGGGTAACGCTTCGCGCCAGAAGCGACGTTGACTGCGCGCAACAACCGGTGGCGCGAAGGCACCCAATTGCAGGCGCACGGCGCCTTGTTCGGCGCTGTCGTAGATCCGGCTGCCGAGCGCCTGGTACCGCTCTATCACTTGCCGGTGGGGATGACCAAACCCATTGCCCCGGCCACGGGAAATCAGCACCGACTTGGGCGAAAGCCGCTGCACAAAGGGCCAGGACGAAGAACTGCGACTGCCATGATGGGGCGCTTGCAGCCAATCGGTCGGTACCGCCAGGGGCGATGCGAGCAAGGCCTTTTCGGCGGCGCGGTCGATATCACCGGTCAGCAACAGGCGCTCGCCACTGGCCTGGACCTGCAACACGCAGGACTTCGCATTGCCTTCAACAGCATCAGGCCACTGCCAGAGTTCAAACACCACGCCATCCCACGCCCAGCGTTCACCGCTCACGCAGGGCTGGGTGCCGAGAAACGCCGGCAACCCTTCGGTCTCGCCACCCACCACTCGCCGGACGGCCAGCCCGCGAGCCACCGCCGCCGCGCCGCCAGCGTGATCGGCGTCCGCATGGCTGAGCAGCATCAGGTCCAGCTGCCCTACCCCGAGCTTTTTCAACGCGGGCAACACCACTTGCGCGCCCAGGTCGGCCGCCCCCGAACGCGGGCCCGCGTCGTACAGCAAGGTGTGGTGGCGGGTACGCAGGATCAACGCCTGGCCCTGCCCCACATCCAGTTGCAACACGTCCACCTGGCCATGGGGCACCGGCTCCCTGGGCGGGAACACCGCCAACAGCAGCATCGGCCAGCCCAGCAACCGAAATGGCAGGCCTTTGGGCAGCAGTAGCAACACCGCGCCCAACAGGCTGACAAGCCAGTACCCCAAGGGAACTTCGCCGGGGACCCACGCCGGCACTAGCCCGGCCAACAGTTCAAGGCCTTTGAACAGCCCATCAAGCGCACCGCCCGCCAACCACAACAGCCCCTCGCCCAGCCATGGCACCGGCAACAGCGCGGTGCCCAGCAGGGCTAACGGCAACGCCACCAGGCTGATCCACGGCACCGCGAATAGGTTGGCCAACGGCGCGCTGAGGCTGATGGGCAAACCCAGCACCAACAATATCGGTAACAAACCGATAGCAATCAGCCACTGCGGACGGGTCCACACGTACCAGACACTCCACGCCCCCAAACGCCCGCTAAACGCCAGCACCAGCACGGCAACCGCCGCGAACGACAACCAGAACCCCACTTGCAGACTGGCCAACGGTTCAAGCACCAACACCCCGTTGAGCGCGAGCAACAACGGCCACCACACCCCCAGGTGCCGAAACCGCAAACGCCACAAAAGCACCAGCCCGACCATCACGCAGGCGCGCTGCACCGGCACGCCGAACCCCGCCAGCAAGCCGTAACCCAACGCAGCGGCGAAGGCCAGGCCACAGGCCCACGGCAGCCAAGGCAAGGTTCGCGGCCAGCAGCCGTAGCGGGCCATCCCGGCGATCAGCCCGTAGATCAGGCCCGAGAGCAAGCCAATGTGCTGGCCGGAAATCACCAGCAGATGCACCGTGCCGGTGGCCTGTAACACCCGCCAATCCTGGGTTGCCAGCCCGGAGCCGTCGCCCAGCACCAGGGCGGCCACCGCCGCTTCACGCCCCTGGGCATCCACGGCCAGCAGGCGCTGGCGCACGGTGTCGCGCCAGGCATTGCGCGCCGGCGTAAGGCGTACGCCGTCCTTTACCGAGCCGGTGGCGCCAATGCGTTGGGCCAGCAACCAGGCTTCGCGGTCAAACCCATGAAAGTTGAGCAACCCGGAGGGCCGCTTGAGGCTGACCGCCAGGCGCCAGCGTTCACCGCTGCGCACGGGCGGCCCGCCGTGCCAGGACACCTGGATACGCTTGGGCAAGCGGGCATTGCGCGACCGGCTGTCGGCCAGTTCGAAACGCACACCGCTGCCCGTCTGCTGCGGCAACCCGACAACGCGCCCCTCCAACCAACGCGTCTGCCCGTCCAGTGCTGGCAGCAACCGATCATCCAGCGCCCACTGCGCACTCAGGCACGCCCAACTCAAGCCCAGCAGGAAGAACGCCAGCCTATAGGTGCGAAACGGCAACAGCATCAACGCCGCCACCGGCATGGCCAGCAGCCAGCCGACAGGAGGCAATGCCGGCAAATAGCGCAAGGCCAGCAGCCCCAGCGCAAACGCGAACATCCCTGCTCTCATGGATCATCCCTTTCAAGTGATCCATTCAGTCTTAGCCGGACGCAGGGCACGGCCTATGATGTTTTGTCACAAAGTCTGAATTTTCTGTTTATAGAATGCGGGCATACTTGCCCCTCGAACTGACCTGGACCCCTTATGCCCCGGCGCTTATTCAAACGCTACATGCCCGACCCGACCAGTATCAGGGAACACAAGTCCTTACGATTCCTCGGCACCTTGCTGCACGACCCCAACCTCTGGCACCTGAATCGGCACTCGGTGGCACGGGCCATGGCCGTGGGTTTGTTCGCGGCATTTATCCCGATCCCCTTGCAAATGCTGTTGGCGGCCGTGCTGGCCATCACGGTGCGCGGCAATATGCCCATCGCCGTCAGCCTGGTGTGGCTGACCAACCCGATCACCATGCCGGTGGTGTTTTTCTGCACCTACCTGACCGGCGCCTGGCTGATGAATGTGCCGCCGCGCAGCCTGCCGGACGACCTGACCTGGGAGTGGATCAGCGGCCAGCTGAGCACCTTGTGGCAGCCGTTCCTGCTGGGTTCAGTGGTGCTGGGGTTGGTGTTGGGCGCCCTGGCCTATTGCCTGACCATGCTGTACTGGCGCTGGTGGGTGGCCCACCAATGGAAGAAACGCAAACAACGGCGCGCTTGAGGCCTAGCGTGCCCGCAAGCGCAGGTGCACCCGCAGGCCAAGCCCGGTGTTTTGCGCCCACAGGCTGCCGTCCTGGCGTTGCACGGCATTGCGCGCGATGCTCAAGCCGAGGCCAAAGCCGCCGTCGCCGGGGCGCGAGCCGTCCAGGCGAGTGAACGGCGCAAAGATCCGCTCTAGGTCCTGTTCCGCGATGCCGCCCCCCTGATCCTCCAGCCACAGGTGCCAGTAGTCGCCCTCACGCCGCCCATCCAGGCTGACCACACCGTCGGCGGGAGAATGGCGAATGGCGTTGCGCACAATGTTTTCCAGGGCCTGGGCCAAGGCGTTCAAGTTGCCACGCACCCAGCAATCAGCCTCCAACAGGCACGGCAGGCGCGATGCCGGCCAATCGCTTTCGAAACACGCGTTCTCCCGCAACATGTCCCACAACGCCTGTAACTGGATGTCTTCCTGGGGCAGCGGTGCGCGTTCGGTATCCAGCCAGGCGAGCTGCAGACTGTCCTCCACCAGGCGTTGCATGGCGTCGATCTCGCGGCCCAGGCGCTCACGCAGTTGCGCCAGGTCCTGTTCACTGTCACAGGCCACCCGCAAGCGGCTCAAGGGCGTGCGTAACTCGTGGGACATGTCCCGCAACAACTGCTGCTGCAACACCACCGTGCCTTGCAGGCGCTCGGACATATGGTCAAAGGCGCGACCCAGCTCGCCCAACTCATCCTGGCGGCTGATCGCCGCGTGGGACAGCCGCGTATGCAACTGATCGGCGCGCCAGGCGTTGGCCTGCTCGCGCAATTGATTGAGGGGCATAATCAGCAATCGATACAAGCCAATACACAACAACAGGGTAAACAGGCCGGGGATCACGCCATTGGTCACCACCCGCCAGAACAGCTGATAGCGCCCCGGCATGAAGCGTTGTGGCAACTCGATCACCAGGGAGCCCGCCGACGGGTCCACTGGAAAGGGGATTTTCAACCACGGCAGGCCGTGCACGTGGCGGCTGACGGGCCAGTCGAGCCCGCGCAGAGCGGTGAGGCGCTGGCTTTCCTTGTCGGTCAGTGGATAGCTGCTCAACGACTGCAGGTCATTGCCAATCACGCCGATCCAGGTGCGTTCGCGCTTGCCCATCGCTTGCAGCCAGGCGTCAACACCGGCATGGCCGCCGCGATTCCAGGCCTGCTCGGCACTCACGGCGTAGCCACTCAAGGTGATCCGCGCTTCGTCGGAGAGGTACTGGTTTTTCTGCTCCATGTACCGGCCCCAGGACCAACTGAGCCAGATCATCAGCAAACAGAAGGCGATCAACAGGCACGCCAGCTTCCAGAATAACGAATGCTTGCCCGGCAGCCGCGTCAACGGGCGTTCAAAGAACCTCATCGGCACCGCTCAACACGTAGCCCTTGCCCCACACCGTGCGCACTTCCCGTTCGCTGTAGCCGACGGCCTTGAGCTTGCGGCGGATCTGGCTGATGTGCATGTCCAGGCTGCGGTCGTGGGGGGCATAACCGCGCTGCAACACATGCTGATAAAGGAAGGCTTTGCTGAGGACTTCTTCGCCATTGCGGTGCAGGGTTTCCAGCAAGCGGTATTCGCTGCGGGTCAGCCCGGCCCACTGTTCCTGGTAGAACACATCACACAGTTCATCGTCGAAACGCAGGGGGCGCAGGTCGTCGCGCAACGGCGCAAGGCTCGGCAACGGGCGGCGGTCGAGGGCGACGCGGCGCAGGATGGCTTCGATGCGCACGCGCAATTCGATCATGCTGAATGGCTTGGGCAGGTAGTCGTCGGCCCCCAGGCGAAAACCGCTGATACGGTCGGCTTCCGCCCCCAGGGCCGACATCAGGATGACCGGGATCGAATGGCTCTGGCGCAAATGCGTGAGGATCGACAAACCATCCATCCCCGGCAGCAGGATATCCATCAACACCACATCGAACGCCTGGTCGCGGGCCATCTGCAGGCCTTGCTGGCCGTTCTGGCACCAGGTGACCTGGAAGCCGCAACGCCCCAGATGCTCGTGGACATAGGCGCCCAGCACAGGGTCATCTTCGATGGTCAGGATACTGGGTAGGCCAACTACTGCGGGATTCATTAGCGTCTGCAAGTCATTCTCAATGGCTGATTATTCAAGATTAACCCGTCACAGGCAATCGCCATCAGGCCGCCAATGGCTCGAAGATTGCCGCCTGTCATTAATTTGCAAGATTCCAGGACGCGCAAATGGCTACACTGCGCAGGTGGCGCGGCCCGGATGCTTGCGTGGTTCATTGATAACAGTGTGGTAGCAGGAGAGTGGCGTGCTTAGAAGAATGGGGATAAAAGGCCGCGTACTGTTGCTGACCTTATTGCCGACCAGCCTGATGGCCCTGTTGTTGGGGGGCTACTTCACCTGGATGCAACTGTCGGAATTACAAAGCCAATTGCTGCAACGCGGCGAGATGATCGCCGAGCAACTGGCACCGCTGGTGGCGCCGGCCTTGAGCGCGAAGAACGCCGACCTGCTGGAGCGCATCGCCACCCAGTCCCTGGAGCAGCCGGACGTGCGCGCCGTGTCGTTCCTCGGCCCCGACCGCACGCCCCTGGCCCACGCCGGCCCGACCATGCTCAACCAGCCCCCTGCCGGCAACAGCTCCCATCTGCTGCAACGCACCGGCAACGACGCCACCCGTTATCTGCTGCCGGTGTTTGGCCGCCATCGCAACCTCGCGGGCGAGTTGATCCCCGACGAAGCCGACCGCCTGCTGGGCTGGGTCGAAGTCGAACTGTCCCACAACGGCATGTTGCTGCGCGGCTATCGCAGCCTGTTTGCCAGCCTGCTGCTGATCGCCATCGGCCTGATCGGCACAGCCACCCTGGCGTTGCGCATCAGCCGCACGATCACTTCGCCGATTGGCCAGATCAAACAAGCCGTGGCCCAACTCAAGGACGGCAACCTGGAAACCCGCCTGCCGCCGCTGGGCAGCCAGGAATTGGACCAGCTCGCCTCGGGCATCAATCGCATGGCCGAAACCCTGCAAAACGCTCAGGAAGAGCTGCAGCACAGCATCGACCAGGCCACCGAAGACGTGCGCCAGAACCTGGAAACCATCGAGATCCAGAACATCGAGCTGGACCTGGCGCGCAAGGAAGCCCTGGAGGCCAGCCGCATCAAGTCGGAGTTCCTGGCCAATATGAGCCATGAAATCCGCACCCCGCTCAACGGCATCCTTGGCTTCACCCACCTGCTGCAAAAAAGCGAGCTGTCGCCGCGCCAGTTGGATTACCTGAGCACCATCGAAAAGTCCGCGGACAACCTGCTGGGCATCATCAACGAAATCCTTGATTTTTCGAAGATCGAGGCCGGCAAGCTGGTCCTCGACAGCGTGCCCTTCAACCTGCGCGACCTGCTGCAAGACACCCTGACCATCCTCGCCCCTGCCGCCCACGCCAAGCAGCTGGAACTGGTCAGCCTGGTCTACCGCGACACCCCGCTGGCACTGGTGGGTGACCCGCTGCGCCTCAAGCAGATCCTGACCAACCTCATCAGCAACGCGATCAAGTTCACCCGCGAAGGCACCATCGTCGCCCGTGCGATGATCGAGGACGAGCAGGAAGACAGCGTGCAGTTGCGCATCAGCGTGCAGGACACGGGTATCGGCCTGTCCAGCCAGGATGTGCGCGCGCTGTTCCAGGCGTTCAGCCAAGCCGATAACTCACTGTCGCGCCAGCCCGGCGGCACTGGGCTGGGCCTGGTGATTTCCAAGCGTTTGATCGAGCAGATGGGCGGTGAGATCGGTGTCGATAGCACGCCGGGCGAAGGCTCGGAATTCTGGATCAGCCTGAACCTGCCCAAGACCCGCGATGACCTTGACGACCTGCCCTCGGCGCCGCTGCTCGGGCGCCGCGTGGCCGTGCTGGAGAACCACGAACTGGCGCGCCAGGCCCTGCAACACCAGTTGGAAGACTGCGGCCTGGAAGTCACCCCGTTCAACAGCCTGGAAAGCCTGACCAACGGCATTACCAGCGCGCACCAGACCGAACAGGCCATCGACCTGGCGGTGCTCGGCATCACCGCCAACGACATTCCCCCGGAGCGTCTCAACCAGCACCTGTGGGACCTCGAGCACCTGGGCTGCAAGGTGCTGGTGCTGTGCCCGACCACCGAACAGATGCTATTCACCCAATCGGTGCCCAACCCCAACAGCCAGTTGCAGGCCAAGCCGGCCTGCACGCGCAAGTTGCGTCGCGCCCTCACCGACCTCATCAGCCCGCGCCCCTCGCGCAGCGACCCCGGCGAGCCGCTGTCCAGCCGTGCGCCGCGAGTGCTGTGCGTGGACGACAACCCGGCCAACCTGCTGCTGGTGCAAACCCTGCTGGAAGACATGGGCGCCAAGGTCCAGGCGGTCGAAAGTGGTTTCGCCGCCATCGACGCGGTCAAGCAGGAAACCTTCGACCTGGTGTTGATGGACGTGCAAATGCCCGGCATGGACGGTCGCCAGAGCACCGAAGCGATCCGCCAGTGGGAAAGCGAACGCCACGGCACGCCATTGCCGGTGGTCGCCCTCACCGCCCACGCCATGGCCAACGAAAAACGCGCGCTGCTGCAAAGCGGCATGGACGACTACCTGACCAAGCCCATCAGCGAGCGGCAACTGGCCCAGGTGGTGCTCAAATGGACCGGCCTGGCCCTGCGCAACCAGGCGCCCGAACGCGCCACCGAAGGCCTGGCCCCAGCCGTGCGCTTGCTGGTGCTGGACCACGAAGAAGGCCTGCGCCTGGCCGCCGGCAAGACCGACCTGGCCGCCGACATGCTGGCCATGTTGCTGGCCTCGCTGGAAGCCGACCGCCTGGCCATCACCGTCGCCCGCGAAGCCAAAGACCACCACGCCCTGATCGAACGCGTCCACCGCCTGCACGGCGCCACCCGCTATTGTGGCGTGCCGCAACTGCGCGCCGCCTGCCAGCGCGCGGAGACCCTGCTCAAGCAGGACGATGCCAAGGCCATGAATGCGCTGGACGAACTGGACATGGCCATTGCTCGGCTGGCCAGTGAGGCGCGGGTTAGCGCCTGACGAAACGTTTTAGGGGGGCTTGTGTGGGAGCGGGCTTGCTCGCGAAAGCGGTGGATCAGTCGAAGTAAAGGTGACTGACACTCCGT
>NZ_JANLGL010000379.1:0-3001 GCF_024655625.1 Pseudomonas sp. 18.1.10 | reverse complement strand
AGCTGTCTATCAGTTGATAAATGTGTCGACTGACACACCGCCTTCGCGAGCAAGCCCGCTCCCACAGTTGATTTATGTTGCTTGTTATATCTCGAGCAACGCCGCCAACTCCCGGTGCAGCTCTTCCTCATCGCCCAGGTTCAACTCGATCAACCTTCGCAAGTGACTGATCGAGTCCAGGTCAATGTGCTGGCACACAAACCCCAATTGCCCATTGTCCTCATGGGTCAGCCGCACTTGCATCTTGATAGGGGTCTTGGGGTCCAGGCGTATATCGACATCGAACGGTAATGCCTTGTTGCCCTTCCAGTCTTCGGGTCGTTGCACCAACAAACCCTTTAACGACAAATCCACCAATTGCGCCGGCCATTCCCGGCTGTTTTGCCGAAGTTCGGTTTTGGCGTCAAAGGCGATCCGGCGGAAGCGGCGGCGATCAGACGGTTGCTCGGTCATGGTGAAACCCTCTGGGGATAGGGGGATTGTAGCCCTGCGCCATCATTGGCCCGATATTTCTGCTTTTTTTGCCCGCAGAAGGCTCTAGACCAACGTAGGGGGGTGGTCTTTAAAGCCAACAGCGCTAAACTCGGAACGGCTGTCCTTTCTGTCCACCCTGGCTGGAATATAAAAATGAAAAATAATAATAGCCTGCTACGCCACCTACCCTGGCTGGTGCTGGCAATCGTAGGAGCGTGCGCCCTTGGCGTAGTGGCCTTGCGCCGCGGCGAGGCGATCAACGCCTTGTGGATTGTGGTCGCTGCTGTGGCCATCTACCTGGTCGCATACCGCTACTACAGCCTGTTCATCGCGAATAACGTGATGCAACTCGATCCACGGCGGGCTACCCCCGCAGTGATCAATAACGACGGTCTGGACTATGTGCCGACCAACAAACACATCCTTTTCGGTCACCACTTTGCGGCGATTGCCGGCGCAGGCCCCTTGGTCGGCCCGGTGCTGGCGGCGCAAATGGGCTACCTGCCCGGCACGCTCTGGCTGATTGCCGGCGTGGTGCTGGCCGGTGCGGTGCAGGACTTCATGGTCCTGTTCCTGTCCACCCGTCGCAACGGCCGTTCCCTGGGGGACATGGTGCGTGAAGAGATGGGCCGCATTCCGGGGACCATCGCGCTGTTCGGCTGCTTCCTAATCATGATCATCATCCTCGCGGTGCTGGCTCTGATCGTGGTCAAGGCCCTGGCCGAGAGCCCGTGGGGCATCTTCACGGTGATGGCGACCATCCCGATCGCGATGTTCATGGGCATCTACATGCGCTACATCCGCCCGGGCCGCATTGGCGAGATTTCGATCATCGGCGTGCTGTTGCTGCTGGGTTCGATCTGGCTGGGCGGGCAGATTGCTGCTGATCCTGTATGGGCCAAGGCCTTCACCTTTACCGGCATTCAAATCACCTGGATGCTGATCGGCTACGGTTTCGTCGCAGCGGTACTGCCGGTGTGGCTGATCCTGGCGCCGCGTGACTACCTGTCTACGTTCCTCAAGATCGGCACCATCATCGCCCTGGCCATCGGCATCCTGGTCACCATGCCAGACCTGAAAATGCCGGCACTGACCCAGTTCATCGACGGCACCGGCCCGGTGTGGAAGGGCGGCCTGTTCCCGTTCCTGTTCATCACCATCGCCTGTGGCGCGGTCTCGGGTTTCCATGCGCTGATCTCCTCGGGCACCACGCCCAAGTTGCTGGCCAACGAAAGCCACGCGCGCTACATCGGCTACGGCGGCATGTTGATGGAGTCGTTCGTGGCCATCATGGCCATGGTCGCCGCTTCGGTGATCGAACCAGGCGTGTACTTCGCCATGAACAGCCCGGCCGCCGTGGTCGGTGCGGACGTGGTCACCGTGGCGCAAACCGTCAGCAGCTGGGGCTTTGCGATCACGCCAGAGGCGCTGCAAGCGGTGGCCCATGACATCGGCGAAACCACCATCCTGGCCCGTGCCGGTGGTGCGCCGACGTTGGCGGTGGGTATCGCGCAGATCCTGCACAGTGTGCTGCCGGGTGAAAACACCATGGCGTTCTGGTACCACTTCGCGATCCTGTTCGAAGCGCTGTTCATCCTCACTGCGGTTGACGCCGGTACCCGTGCCGGTCGCTTCATGCTGCAAGACCTGCTGGGTTCCTTCGTGCCGGCGCTGAAACGCACCGAGTCGTGGACCGCTAACCTGATCGCCACCGCCGGTTGCGTGGCAATGTGGGGCTACCTGCTGTACCAAGGCGTGATCGACCCACTGGGCGGCATCAACACCTTGTGGCCGCTGTTCGGTATCTCCAACCAGATGCTGGCAGGTATCGCGTTGATGCTGGCCACGGTTGTGCTGATTAAAATGAAACGCCAACGCTACATCTGGGTGACCATGTTGCCAGCCGTCTGGCTGCTGATCTGCACCACCACCGCAGGCTTCATCAAGCTGTTCGACGCCAACCCGGCGATCGGCTTCCTGTCGCTGGCGAAGAAGTACAGCGATGCCCTGGCCAACGGCCAGATCCTCGCCCCGGCGAAGAGCATCGACCAGATGCAGCACGTGATCTACAACGCGTACACCAACGCAACGCTGACGGCGATGTTCCTGTTCGTGGTGTTCAGCATCCTGTTCTATGCGCTCAAGGTCGGCGTCGCTGCCTGGGGCAACAAAGAACGTACGGATAAAGAAGCCCCGTTCCAGGCCCAGCCGGACGCGTGATAGAGGATTGCAGCCATGTTCAATGACATCAGTCGCCTCGGTAAATACCTCGGTCAGGCCGCGCGCCTGATGGTCGGCATGCCCGACTACGACACGTACGTCGAGCATATGCAAACCAAGCACCCGGACAAGCCGATGATGGACTACAAGACGTTCTTCCGGGAGCGTCAGGAAGCCCGTTACGGCGGCAAGGGTGGGCCCAAGTGCTGCTGACCCGGTAGTCCGGGCTGGCGGTGATCCCATGTGGGAGCGGGCTTGCTCGCGAAAGCGGTCTGTCAGTTGATGTATGTGCTGGCTGACACACTGC
>NZ_JANLGL010000378.1:0-3030 GCF_024655625.1 Pseudomonas sp. 18.1.10 | reverse complement strand
CACATTTGATCGAGTACGTCCTTTGGAATGCGGTCAAGTGTGGGAGCGGGCTTGCTCGCGAAGGGGCCAGCCCATTCAACACAAATTCCAGCTCTGTCACACCTTGTCTCATCTTCGGTTATGCTCGCCCTTCGTCGTGAATCAACGGAGCCCCCATGACCGCTGCCCGCCTGCTTATCCCCCTAAGCCTTGCCCTGCTGGCCGGGTGCGCCAGTGCCCCCAAGCAAAACATCAGCGTGGACCAGCAAAGCGCCTGCCCGCTGCAGCTCAAAACCGGGCAGAACCTGATCCTCACCCTGCCGAGCAACCCCACCACCGGCTACCGCTGGGCCATCCAGGACTCTGCTGGCGGCGTGCTGCGCGCGCTGAGCCCCGAGGTCTACAGCAGCCGTGAATCCGGTGTGATCGGCGGCGGCGGGCAATCCACCTGGCGCTTCCAGGCCTTCGCCGCAGGCCAAGGCCGTTTGCGCCTGACCTCCCAGCAACCCTGGGAACCCGAAGCCGAACCTGCCGACACTTTCGACTGCGCCATTACGGTGAACTGATATGCCATGGATGATTCTTGCGTTGATGGGCGCCGGCACCTTTATCTACGGCCTGGCCACCCACGCCACGTTACTGTGCCTGCTGGTCAAACCGTTGCCGGTGCTGGCGCTGCTGGGCTGGTTGCATGATGCACCGCCCACCGACTATCGACGCTGGATCAGCCTGGGGCTGATTTTTTCCCTGGTGGGCGACGTGCTGCTCGCCTGGCCGGGCGACCTGTTTATCTTCGGCCTCGGCGCGTTTCTGTTTGCGCACCTGGCGTATCTAAAGGCCTATTTCAGTGACTGCCAGCGCTTGGCGTTGCTGCCATTGCTATTGGCCCTGGGTGTAGGCGCAGTGCTGCTGAGCATCCTGATTTCCCACGGCCTTGGCGAACTGCTGATCCCGGTGGTGGTTTACGCGCTGGTCATCAGCGCCATGCTCTGGCGTGCGCTGGCGCGGTTGGGCAGCGATGTGCCGAAACGTTCGGCGCTGCTGGCGGCGGCGGGTGCGGCGTCGTTTGTGTTTTCCGACACGCTGATCGGTATCAACCGGTTTGTGTTGGCGTTCGACGCGGCGCCGTATTTGTTGATCGCCACTTACTGGCTGGGGCAGTGGGGCATCACCGCATCGGCTTTCCATCAGACAACCCGCGCACACGAGGGCCAACTTGGCTAAAATGCCGGCCTTTCCCCTTTTCGTCGCCGGAACAACCGTGAGCAAAGAACCCGATCGCCTATTCGCCCAGCCCCTGCCCCAGGTGCCGGACTTCGCCTTTAACGAGGACGTGGTGCGGGTGTTCCCGGACATGATAAAGCGCTCGGTGCCCGGTTACCCGACCATCGTCGAAAACCTCGGCGTGCTCGCGGCGCAGTTTGCCCAGCCCAACAGCGTGCTCTACGACCTGGGTTCATCGCTGGGCGCCGTGACCCAGGCCCTGCGTCGCCATGTGCGCACCGATGGTTGCCGGGTGATTGCGGTGGATAACTCGGCCGCGATGGTCGAGCGCTGCCGTGAATACCTCAATGGCCAGGACTCGATGTTCCAGGAGTTGTTGCCGGTGGACGTGATCGAGGGCGATATCCTCGCGCTGCAATTCCAACCGGCCTCGGTGGTGGCGCTGAACTTCACCCTGCAATTTATCGCCCCGGATGAGCGCCTGGCCTTGCTCACGCGCATCCGCCAGTCGCTGTTGCCGGGGGGTGCGCTGATCCTTTCGGAAAAGCTGCGCTTCAATGATGCCGAAGAGCACGCGCTGCTCACCGACCTGCATATCGCGTTCAAACGCGCCAACGGCTACAGCGAACTGGAAATCGCCCAGAAGCGCAGCGCCATCGAAAACGTCATGAAGCCCGACAGCCTCGAAGAACACCGCGAACGCCTGCTGGCGGCCGGGTTCTCGAAAGTCGTGCCGTGGTTCCAGTGTCTTAACTTTGCCTCGTTGATTGCCTTGCCATGATTGATCTGTCTCCCCTCGCCCGCCATCTGGTCGGCACTCCCTTGGCCGTGTGGGCCCAGGGCCTGCAAGCGCAACTCGATAGCAAGATGGAAAAAGGCCATGGCGACCTGGAGCGCTGGCAGAGCGCGCTGGATGCGCTGCCGAAGATCCAACCCAGCGACGTGGATTTGCTGGGCGGCCTGACCCTCGACACCGATTGCGACGACGAAACCCGCGCGCAAATGCACACCGCACTGATGGGCCTGAGCCCGTGGCGCAAAGGCCCGTTCCACCTGTTCGGCGTGCATGTGGACACCGAATGGCGCTCGGACTGGAAGTGGTCACGGGTGGCACCGCATTTGAACTTGCAGGGTAAACGCATCCTCGATGTGGGCTGCGGCAACGGCTACTACATGTGGCGCATGCTCGGCGCCGGGGCCGACAGCGTGATTGGCGTCGACCCGAACTGGCTGTTTTTCTGCCAGTTCCAGGCGGTGCAGCGTTACCTGTCAGAGCCCAAGGCGTGGCACTTGCCGTTCCCGTTCGAAGACCTGCCGGCGAACCTGGAAGGCTTTGATACGGTGTTTTCCATGGGCGTGTTCTATCACCGGCGTTCGCCCATCGAGCATTTGCTCGCGCTGAAAGACACCCTGGTCAAGGGTGGTGAACTGGTCCTGGAAACCTTGGTGGTGGAAGGCGATCAGCAACAAGTGCTGGTGCCGGAAGACCGTTACGCGCAGATGCGTAATGTGTGGTTCCTGCCGTCGGTGCCGGCGTTGATGCTGTGGCTGCGCCGGGCCGGGTTCAGTGATGTGCGCTGTGTGGATGTGAGCGTGACGACCGTCGAGGAACAGCGTGGGACGGAGTGGATGAAGTATCAGTCGTTGAGTGATTTCCTTGATCCGCAGGATCACAGCAAGACGATTGAAGGGCTGCCGGCGCCGATGCGGGCGGTGATCATCGCCAAGAAGTAGCGGTGAGCTCTCCCTGAAGAAACAGAGATCAAAATGTGGGAGCGGGCTTGCTCGCGAATGCGGTGGGTCAGCCAAAGATGTATCAACTGACAG
>NZ_JANLGL010000377.1:0-3062 GCF_024655625.1 Pseudomonas sp. 18.1.10 | reverse complement strand
CGATCAGCTGATGTACCCACTGTCCTTGCGGGTAGTCACGGGCCGTGGCGTTCCAGTCCACCAGTACCTGCTGCCGCTCGGCCACTGCCAACATGGGCAGGTCGCCCAGGCGCTGCTCGCCGTCCAGGCTCATCGCCTGCAACAGGGTGACCAGATGCCCCGCAATGCCTTCCACTGCCTGGGCGTTGAAGTATGCGCGGGCAAAACTCATGTGCAGGGACAGCGTCTCGCCCAGATCCACCAGCACGGTCAATGGATAGCTGGTCTGCTCGTGGGCCTTGGGCGTGCCAAAACGGATGCCGCTGCCGCCGCTTTGCGCCAGGGCTTTGGACACCGGGTAGTTCTCGAACACCAGGATGTTATCGAACAAGGCCGCACCCCCCTGCCCGGCCCAGCGTTGAATATCGTAGAGACCCGTGTGCTCATGCTCGCGTAGCACCAGGTTCTGCGCCTGGACCGCCTGCAACCACGCGGCAACCGACACCTGGCCATCCACGGCGCAGATGACGGGCAAGGTATTGATGAACAGGCCCACCTGCTGCTCCACCCCCGGCAGCTCCGCCGGGCGCCCGGCCACGGTCGCGCCGAACGACACCACCGACTGCCCGCTATGACGTTGCAACAACACCAGCCACGCAGATTGGATCAGGGTGTTGAGGGTGACTTTGTGGTGACGGGCAAACGCTTCCAGGCGCGCGGTCAATTCGCGTGTCAGGCCCAGGCGATGTTCGCCATAGCCTGGCAACCCGTTCGGCTGGCTGCTGCCCAGGCGGGTCGGTGTCTGCAGCACACTCAACTGCTCACGCCAAAACATTTCGGTAGCAGCGGCATCGCGGGCCTGCAACCAACCGATGTAATCGCGGTAGCGCCCTGCGGCCTGTGGCACGGCGACCCCGGCGTAACGTTGCAGCACTTCACCAAACAAACGCGAGTTGCTCCAACCGTCCATCAGGATGTGGTGGTTGGTGTAGATCAGCTCATGGCGCTGCTCATCGGTACGCACCAACAGCAAACGCGCCAATGGTGCCCGGGTCAGGTCGAAGCCCTGGCGGCGCTGAGCGTCCTGCAGGTTTTGCAACTCCAGCTCACGCTCCGGCATCGCACGCCAGTCCAGTACTTCGATCGGCAGGTCCGCCTCGCGGTACACCACCTGGCAGGGCCACTCCAGCTGGCCTTCCCAGAAAAACCCGCTGCGCAACACTTCATGGGCCTGCACCGTGGCCTGCCAGGCGCGTTGGAAACGCGCCACATCCAGGCCCTCGGCGGTGACCCGGATCTGGTTGATGTAATCACCCGCCGCCTGTTCGTACAAGGTATGGAACAGCATGCCTTGCTGCATCGGCGACAGGCTGTAGATGTCTTCCACGGCATCCGCCACCAGCGGCAGCGATTCCAACTGCTGCTGACTCAAGCGCGACAACGGGAAATCCGACGCGGTCACGCCGCTGTTGCCGGGCGTGCAGCAATGTTCCACCAGCGCGCCAAGCTCCTCGGTGAACGCGACGCTCAGGGCTTCGATCACCTGCGGATCGAACATCAGCGGGCTGAACGTCCAGCCCAGGCGCAACTCGCCGCCGTACACCTGGCCGTTGAGGGTCAACCAGTTGCCCAAGGGCGCGTCGGGGCTTTGTTCGGCACCGGCGTATTCCGCAGCCGGGGCGAACAGGCCGTCGGGCCGATCAAAGCTGCCGTCGAACTGGCCCAGGTAATTGAAGGTGATACGCGGCACCGGCAACGCGCTGAACGCCTGGCGTGTCGCGTCGTCGCCCAGGTAGCGCAGCGCGCCGAAACCCAAGCCCTTATTGGGCACGGCGCGCAGTTGTTCCTTGATCTGCTTGATCGAGCCCGCCAGGCTATCGGCCGGGGTCAGGCACACCGGGAACAGGCTGGTGAACCACCCGAGAGTGCGGGTCAGGTCGAGGTCGTCGAACAGGTCTTCACGGCCGTGGCCTTCCAGCTGGATCAGGCTTGACCCATGGCCGGTCCACTGGCAGATCACCCGCGCCAGGGCCGTCAGCAGCAGGTCGTTGATCTGGGTGCGATAGGCCGTAGGCGCCTGTTGCAGCAATTGCCGGGTGCGCTCGGCGTCCAGCTGGCTGGTCACGGTCCGGGCCAGACGGCCAGGACGCGCGCCGTGGGGATCACGGCACGGCAGTTCAGTGGCGGCGCCTTGCAGCTGGCTCAGCCAGAAAGCCTTCTCCGCGTGCATGGCCGCGCTGCGGGCGTGGGCCTGCAAGCGCTCGGCCCAAGCCTTGAACGATGAGGTCTTCGCCGGCAGTGTTTGCTGGCGATAGAGGCGTTGCAGGTCTTCAAGGAAGATCCGCCAGGACACCCCATCCACCACCAAATGGTGCATCACCAGCAACAAACGCTGGGAGCCATCGGCCAACTCGGCAAGCACCGCACGCAGCAACGGGCCTTCTTCCAGGTCGAGGCTGCGCTGGGCACGTTCGCCAAGGGTTTGCAGTGCGACAGCGTCTTCAACGCGTTCCCGCCACAGCAGCGGCGCAACCTCTGCGGCATGGTGCGCGTGCCACCCTTCGGCCTGCCGACTGAAGCGCAGGCGCAACACATCGTGATGCTGGGTGATGCCCTGCAGCGCCGCCTCCAGCAGGTCGACGCGCAGCGGTTGATGCGGCTTGAGCAATACAGACTGGTTCCAGTGATGCCGGTCCGGCAAGTCCAGTTCAAAAAACAGCTGCTGGAACGGCAACAGCGGCGTCTCGCCCTGCACCGCTGCCTGGTCGATCACTGGCGCGCTGTGCAACTGCGCGACGCGAGCCAGGCTGCGCACGGTCTGGTGCTGGAACAGTGCCTTGGCGGTGAAGTGAATCCCGGCGGCACGGGCACGGCTGACCACCTGGATCGAGATGATCGAATCGCCGCCGCGCTCGAAGAAGTTGTCATTCAGGCCGACCTGTTCGACGCCCAGCACATCCGCCCAAATCGCGGCGATCTGCTGCTCCAGGGCACTTTGCGGCGCTTCGTAGTGATGCGCCGATTCAGGCTTGGGCAGGGCCTTGCGGTCCAGCTTGCCGTTGGGGCTCAGGGGCATTTGCTCC
>NZ_JANLGL010000376.1:0-3102 GCF_024655625.1 Pseudomonas sp. 18.1.10 | reverse complement strand
ACCGAGCCTAGGCGAGGTGCCGAGTGTTGGGGCAAGAGCGTTTTGCTTACTTTTGTGCTCTTCAAAAGTGAGCCGCCGTAAGGGCGGAACCATAAGCCGCCGTTACCCAAATAATGGATATGTACACCGACCGACAGGCCGCCATCGCAGGCAAGCCAGCTCCCACATTTTGATCTCTGTACACTCGATACCAAGGCATGCAGGCAACTCCTTCGAAAGTAGCATTCGCCTCCCACACCCCCCATGCATTAATGACCCAACCGGAATCTTCCGGCACAACAAGAGGAACGCCCCATGTGGAAAAAACCCGCGTTTACCGACCTGCGTATCGGCTTTGAAGTGACCATGTACTTCGCCAGCCGTTGATCGACCCTCCGGCCAGCCTTGTGCTGGCCGGTGCTGCGTGGAAGATGACTCTTTGGTCTGATTGCAATCGCCCAAGGATCGGTTAGTGTGGAGCGCATTCTTCCAAAATAATAAGAACAGGCTTTCCAATGAGCCCAAACCTGAGCCTCCTGCGTAAATTCGTCTCTCCTGAAATCATCTTTGGCGCCGGCTGCCGGCACAACGTCGGCAATTACGCGAAGACCTTCGGCGCGCGCAAGGTGCTGGTGGTCAGCGACCCCGGGGTGATCGCCGCCGGTTGGGTCGCCGATGTGGAAGCCAGCCTGCAAGCCATCGGTATCGACTACTGCCTGTACTCCGCCGTGTCGCCCAACCCCCGGGTTGAGGAAGTGATGACCGGCGCCGAGGTGTACCGTGAAAACCACTGTGATGTGATCGTTGCCATCGGCGGCGGCAGCCCGATGGACTGTGGCAAGGCCATTGGCATCGTGGTCGCCCACGGCCGCAGCATCCTTGAATTCGAGGGCGTGGACACCATTCGTGTGCCCAGCCCGCCGCTGATCCTGATCCCCACCACGGCCGGCACCTCGGCGGATGTCTCGCAGTTCGTGATCATTTCCAACCAGCAGGAACGCATGAAGTTCTCCATCGTCAGCAAGGCGGTGGTGCCGGACGTGTCGCTGATCGACCCGGAAACCACGGCGAGCATGGACCCGTTCCTGTCGGCCTGTACCGGCATCGACGCGCTGGTGCATGCCATCGAGGCGTTTGTCTCCACCGGCCATGGCCCGTTGACCGATCCCCATGCGCTGGAAGCGATGCGCCTGATTAACGGCAACCTGGTGCAGATGATCGCCAACCCCACGGACATTGCTCTGCGCGAGAAGATCATGCTCGGCAGCATGCAGGCTGGGCTGGCGTTCTCCAATGCGATCCTTGGGGCGGTGCATGCGATGTCCCACAGCCTCGGCGGCTTCCTCGATCTGCCCCATGGATTGTGCAACGCGGTGTTGGTGGAGCATGTGGTGGCGTTCAATTACAGCTCGGCGCCGGAGCGTTTCCAGGTGATTGCCGAGACCTTTGGCATCGACTGCCGTGGCCTCAATCACCGGCAGATCTGCGGGCGCCTGGTAGAACACCTGATCGCGTTGAAGCATGCGATTGGCTTCCACGAAACCCTCGGCCTGCATGGGGTGCGCGTGGCGGATATTCCGTTCCTGTCCGAGCATGCGATGGACGACCCGTGCATCCTCACCAACCCGCGCGCATCGAGCCAGCGTGACGTCGAGGTCGTCTATGGCGAAGCACTCTGACGACCCGCAGCGCGCACTGTCGGCGCTGTTGGGGCTGGGCGACCAGTCGGCGCGCAAGAGCCACTACCCGGAGCTGACGGCGCGACTGGATGAACTGGAGGCCGAGCGCAAGCGCTATATACGCCTCAACGACGAGCTGGAGCAGCGCGTCGCCGCGCGCACCGATGAACTGCTGGAGGCCAACCACAACCTGCAACAGCAGATCGCCCAGCGCGAACAGATCGAACAGGACCTGCGCGACGCCCGTGACGCCGCCCAGGCTGCCAACCGCAGCAAGGACAAATACCTCGCCGCCGCCAGCCACGACCTGCTGCAACCGCTGAACGCCGCACGGCTGTTGATCGCCACCTTGCGTGAGCGCCAACTGCCCAGCGTCGAGCAGGTGCTGGTGGAGCGCACGCATCAGGCGCTGGAAGGTGCCGAGGACTTGCTCACTGACTTGCTCGACATCTCGCGACTTGACCAAGCGGCGGTGAAACCGGATGTGGCCCTGTATTGCCTGGATGAAGTGTTTGCGCCGCTGGTCTCGGAATTCCAATCGGTGGCCCAGGCGACCGGGTTGAATCTGCGGGTGCACACCGGGCATTACGCGGTGCGCACGGACCTGCGGTTGTTGACGCGCATCCTGCGCAACTTTCTCAGCAATGCCTGCCGTTACACCGATGAGGGCTGCATTCTGCTGGGGGCGCGGCGTCGCGGTGATTGCCTGCGCCTGGAAGTGTGGGACACCGGGCGCGGGATTGCGGCGGATCGGCTGGAGGCGATCTTCCTCGAATTCAACCAGCTCGACGTCGGCCGCGCGGCGGATCGCAAGGGCGTGGGGCTGGGCCTCGCGATTGTCGAGCGGATCGCCGAGATCCTCGGTTATCCGATTGCCGTGCGGTCCTGGCCGGGGCGTGGCTCGATGTTCAGCATCGAAGTGCCGCTGAGCGCCGAGATGCCCGAGGCGATCAGCCAACTGCCGGCGCAACCGAGCACCGGCAACCCGCTGCCGGGCCGGCGCTTGCTGGTGATCGACAACGAAGTCAGCATCCTCGAAAGCATGAGCGCACTGCTCGAACAGTGGGGCTGCGAAGTGCTCACCGCCACCGACCAGGCGGGCGCGCTGGCGGCGTTGCAGGGCAGGGCGCCGGAGCTGATCCTTGCCGACTATCACCTCGACCATGGGGTGGTGGGGTGTGAGGTGGTCAAGCACCTGCGTGAGCACTTTGCCTGCAACATCCCCGCGGTCATCATCACCGCTGACCGCACCGACCAGTGCCGCCGCGCCTTGCGGCGGCTGGAGGCGCCGTTGCTGAACAAACCGGTCAAGCCCGGGAAGCTCCGGGCAGTTCTGAGCCAGTTGCTCAGCTGAGCCCGCAGATCTTGCTGCCTAAACCCAATCCCCTGTGGGAGCGGGCTTGCTCGCGAATGCGGAGTGTCAGTCAGCAAATGTATTGACTGA
>NZ_JANLGL010000375.1:0-3110 GCF_024655625.1 Pseudomonas sp. 18.1.10 | reverse complement strand
GCGGTGGGTCAGCCAATACATGTGCAAGCTGGTCCACCGTATTCGCGAGCAAGCCCGCTCCCACACAAGCCCGCTCCCACATTTCTAACTGCATTCCAGTTCAGTAGTCTTTGCGCTTGCGGAAAGCCCAACGACCGGCAATCAAGGTAAACGTCGCTACCAACGCCACCAGAATCCAAAACCCCTCCGGGTCCGTGGAAAGCGGCACGCCACCCACGTTCATGCCAAAAAAACCGGCAATGATATTGATCGGCAACGCCAGCACCGTCACCACCGTGAGGGTAAACAGCGTGCGGTTGCTCTGCTCGTTGAGGTTGGCGGCGATTTCTTCCTGCAACAGCTTGATGCGCTCGCCGAGGGCCATCAGGTCGTTGATGATAAGTGCGAACTCCTCGGTGGATTTGCGCAGCTCCTTCACGTCTTCCTTTTGCAGCCATTGCGGCGGGCGGTTGAGCAGGCGCAGCAGCGAGCCCGGTTCCAGCGCGAGCAGGCGTTGCAGGCGTACCAGCACGCGGCGGGCGGCGCCCAGTTCGGCGCGGTTGGTGGACAGGCGTGAAGACAGCAACTGGTCTTCGATATGGTCGACGCTGATGCTGGTCTTGCGCACGATCTGGGTCAGCACTTCGCCCTGGTCGCGCAGTAAATGCACGAGCAGTTCCAGCGGTGAGCGGAAGCGTTCACCGGCCTTCACCGACGAGCGCAGCTTGTCCACCGAGTGCAGCGGTTGCAGGCGCGCGCTGACCAGCAGGCGGCTGCGGGCGCAGACCCACAGGGTGGAAATATCCGAAGAGACCATGCTGCTGAAGTTGAACACCACGTCGTTGACCACCGCCAGCAAGGCCGAGTCCACGTGTTCGATACGGGTGGAGCGCGAGCCTTCGTGCAGTGCTTCGAAGAATTCTTCCGGCAATTCCAGGTGGGTCTGCATCCAGCGCTCGCACGCGGCGTGGGCCAGGTTCAGGTGCAGCCACAAGAATTCTTCCGGGTCGGCCGGTTGCTGCAAGGCCCGCAAGGCCGTGGCCGAATCTATCTGCTCGCCCTTTTCGCCGGGGCGAAAACGGAAACCGTAAAGCAAGCCAAACAGATCGGGGTCCTGGTGGCTGTGGTCAATGCTGTGGTTCATGGCGGCTCGCAGACAAAGGGCCTGTCGGACGTTTCACAGGTTCGCGTAGGCGAATCATTGCAAGGGGATTTGACAGTTTTGTGACAGTTTTCTAATTATTTCGCCGCTGTGACATTAATTTGACCATTTGTCAGGAAGCGTTCAAGAAGCGTCTGGCGCGGCCGATTCAAGCGGGTAGAACCGCTGTGGATGGGCGGTGCCTTTGATGACAGGGATGTTATGGCGTGCATGCACCAATTCCCTGTATCGAGGCTTTACCCCGATGAATGTTTTGCGTACCTCCTTGAGAGCACAAATCCTGTCGTTGCTCGGTGGCAGCCTGCTGGCGATGCTGTTGATCGCCCTGGCCTGTTTCAACTTCCTGTCCAACGGGGTGCAGAGTTATCGCAGTTTGATCGACGGGCCATTGCAGACCTCACAGTTGATCGACGAGGCCAACCTGCAATTCAAGGTCCAGGTGCAGGAATGGAAAAACGTCCTGCTGCGCGGCAAGCAGCCACAAGACATGGAGAAATACTGGGGCCAGTTCCAGGACCGCCAGCGCGATGTGCAAGGCATCCTCACCCGCCTGGTCGCCCAGACCCATGACGATGCCACCTTGAGCCGACGCATCGAAGCCCTGCGCGAGGAGCACCAGCAACTCGGCGTGGCCTACCAGAAAGGCCGCGACGCCTATGTGGCCGCTGGCCGTGATGCGACCGCCGGCGACGCTGCCGTCAAAGGCGTGGACCGCGCCGCCAGCGATCAGATGAGCGCGCTGGTCAGCGACCTGCGTGAACAAGGGGCGAAACAATCCCTGGTCATCAGTGCCTACGCCGAGCGTACCGTGATCGTCGGCCTGGCGATCATGCTGCTGTCGGGTGTGTTGATTGGCCTGTTCAGCCTGTGGCTGATAAACCGCAACCTGATCCTGCCGATTCGCGGCCTGATCGACTACGTGACCCAACTGAGTCACGGCCGCTTTGCCGAGCGTGTTGCCAGCCGTCGGCAGGATGAACTCGGGCACCTGGCCGCCGCTGCCAATACCTTGCGCGACTTCCTCGCCGAAACCTTCAGCCGTTTGCAGCGCAGCGCTACCGACCTGGTCAGCGCCAGCGGCGAGTTGAATTCGATTGCCGGGCAGATGAGCGCCGGCACCCACGAGCAGTTCAACCGCACCGACCAGGTGGCCACGGCGATGACCGAAATGTCGGCCACGGCCCAGGAAGTCGCCCGCCACGCCGCCAGCGCGTCACGCGCCGCCGATGAGGCGGATCACTCGGCCCGCGAAGGGGGTGAAGTGATGAAAATCACCATCGCCACCATCGGCCAGATGCGCAAAGAAATCCTCAACACCGGCACCATCATCCGTCAGTTGGAAACCGACAGCGTGCGCATCGGCAAGGTGCTGGAAGTGATCCGTGCGATTGCCGAGCAGACCAACCTGCTGGCGCTGAACGCGGCGATTGAAGCGGCACGTGCAGGCGAAGCGGGCCGTGGTTTTGCGGTGGTGGCTGATGAAGTGCGCTCGCTGGCGCAGCGCACGGCGGCGTCGATCATCGAGATCAACCAGATTATCCACGCGGTGCAAACCGGCGCGGTGGATGCGGCCGAGGCGATTGTCAGCGGCCAGTCGTGCAGCGATGAAAGTGTCGAGAAGGTGACCCAGGCGGGCGCCATGCTGGCGCATATCACCGAGGCGGTGGAGGCGATCCGCGACATGAACCGGCAGATCGCGACGGCGGCCGAGGAGCAGACGTCGGTGGCCGAGGATATTTCGCGCAACATCACGCAGATCACCACGGTGGCGACGGCCAATATGGATAACGTGCAGCGTACGGAAGCGGCGAGTCTGAACTTGCGGGGCTTGTCGGGGGAGTTGAATGAAGTGACGGCGCGTTTGGGGGCTTGATCGAGTACAAAAAAATGTGGGAGCTGGCTTGTGTGGGAGCGGGCTTGCTCGCGAATACAGTGTTTCAGTCACATAGTTGTTGACTGACCCACCGCT
>NZ_JANLGL010000374.1:0-3118 GCF_024655625.1 Pseudomonas sp. 18.1.10 | reverse complement strand
CACAGGGGAATGCATTCCTACAGATAAATGCGTTCCAAATGTGGGAGCGGGCTTGCCCGCGAAGAGGCCCTCACAGTCAACTCAAATTCCCTTGAACACCCCAGGCCGCTTCTCCACCATCGCCAGTACCCCTTCCTTGGCATCCTCGCTATTCAGCAGTTTATCCACCATCGGCTGTAATGCCGCGGCCGCCACCGTTTCGCCTTCCATCCGCGCCAAGCGCGCCGACATCAACGTCGCCTGCACCCCCAATGGCGCCTGCCGCGCAATGCGGCTGGCCAGCTCAACGGCACGGGGCAGCAGGTCTTCACTGGCCATCACCTCCTGCACCAACCCCAGGCGCAGCGCCTCATGGGCATCGAACTCATCACCGGTGAGCAGCCAGCGCATCGCATTGCCCCAGCCGGCCATCTGATGAAAGCGCAATGTCGCGCCACCAAACGGAAAGATCCCACGCTGCACTTCCATCTGCGCAAAGCGCGTGTTGCTTGCGCACAGGTTGATATCCGCCGCCAACATCAACTCGATGCCGATGGTCAGGCAATAGCCCTGGGCCGCCACGATCACCGGTTTGCTGACCCTGGGGCCGGCGAACACGCCCCACGGATCGCAGCCGCCCAGCGGCGGTTGCCAGCCACCGGCCATCACGCCGCTGACATTCGCCAGGTCGAGGCCGGCGGTGAAGTGCTCGCCGTGGGCAAATACCACGGCCACCCGGGCTGCATCATTTCGATCAAATTCGCCATAGGCCAGGCTCAGCTCATTGAGCAGATCCAGGTCGAAGGCGTTGCGCTTGGCCACTCGGTCCAGGCCCAGCAGCAAGACATGTCCCTGTAATTCACGGCTGACGCGACTGCTGCTGGCTTGATTCATCGGGTGTGCCCTCGGGCGCGGGAGAGGTTTCAGACCAAAGGGTCGGAAGGGTAGGGTGAACCGTTTAAGCGTTATGACCAGCAGGGCCGGGCCTTTGAAAAATAGACCCTGTGGCTGTTATCTGCAAAGACTGTGACGCAGCGCGGTTTATCGGCGCTTTGCGATAAAAAAAGCTCCCTTTTTCAGCTATTTCCGGTATAGTGCGCGCCGGCCTTTAACCGGGCCGCGTTTAGGTAGCGCAATTCCCCGAAGTCAGCTTCGGCTGCACGTCCGCACAGCGGACTCTTCCTTGACGAATCTTTTTTCTTTCATTCGTTTTCGCAAATCCCCGCCGACAAAGCAGCCAGGGCGACTCTTGAGTCTCAACACGGCATGCGCAGCTTTGGAGCATGGGTCTTTGCGGATGCACTTAGAGGCAGACCCATGACCCAGGAAACCGGCGGCTTCGCCGCTTTTAATCTTAACCCGAACATTCTTGCTGCCGTCATCGCGACTGGCTACGAAGAACCTTCGGCGATTCAGCAGCAATCGATCCCGATCATCATGGCCGGCAAAGACATGATTGGCCAGGCGCAAACCGGTACCGGTAAAACCGCCGCGTTCGCCCTGCCTATCCTGCACTGCATCGATCCTGCCAAGCGCGAGCCGCAAGCCCTGATCCTGGCGCCAACCCGTGAGTTGGCGCTGCAAGTAGCAACCGCTTTCGAAACCTACGCCAAGCAAATGCCAGGTGTAACCGTTGTGGCCGTTTACGGCGGCGCGCCTATGGGCCCACAACTGAAAGCAATCCGTAATGGCGCACAGATCGTTGTCGCCACGCCGGGCCGTCTGTGCGACCACCTGCGTCGCGACGAAAAAGTCCTGTCGACCGTGAACCACCTGGTTCTCGACGAAGCTGACGAAATGTTGAAGCTGGGCTTCATGGATGACCTGGAAGTCATCTTCAAGGCGCTGCCACCGACCCGTCAGACCGTACTGTTCTCGGCGACCCTGCCACAGTCGATCCGTGCCATTGCCGAGCGTCACCTGCGTGACCCAGAGCACGTCAAGATCCAGACCAAGACTCAGACCGTTACCGCGATCGAACAGGCTCACCTGTTGGTTCACGCTGACCAGAAGACCTCGGCTGTATTGAGCCTGCTGGAAGTCGAAGACTTCGACGCCCTGATTATGTTCGTGCGCACCAAGCAAGCGACCCTGGACCTGGCCAGTGCCCTGGAAGCCAAAGGCTACAAAGCCGCTGCGCTGAACGGTGACATCGCCCAGAACCAACGTGAGCGCGTGATCGACTCCCTCAAGGATGGCCGTCTGGACATCGTTGTCGCGACCGACGTTGCCGCTCGTGGCCTCGACGTTCCACGTATCACCCACGTGTTCAACGTTGACATGCCTTACGATCCAGAGTCCTACGTTCACCGTATCGGCCGTACCGGCCGTGCGGGTCGCGAAGGTCGTGCACTGCTGCTGGTGACTCCACGTGAGCGCCGCATGCTGCAAGTGATCGAGCGTGTAACCGGTCAGAAAGTTGCTGAAGTGCGCCTGCCGGATGCCCAGGCAGTCCTGGATGCGCGCATCAAGAAACTGACCAACAGCCTGTCGCCACTGGTGGCTGATGCTGAATCGACCCACGGCGACCTGCTGGACCGCCTGACCGCCGATATCGGTTGCACCCCGCGTGCCCTGGCTGCAGCCCTGCTGCGCAAAGCGACCAACGGTCAAGCCCTGACCCTGGCTGCTATCGAGAAAGAACGCCCACTGGTTCCGAACAACGCGCCACGCGGTGATCGTCCAGAGCGTACTGGCGACCGTCCAGACCGTGGTGATCGTGAGCGTCGTGCTCCGGTTCCATTGGCTGAAGGCCGCGCTCGTTGCCGTACCGCGCTGGGCGCGCGTGATGGTATTGCGGCCAAGAACCTGCTGGGCGCTATCCTCAACGAGGGTGGCCTGGCACGTGAAGCCATCGGTCGCATCCAGGTCCGTGACAGCTTCTCCCTGGTGGAGCTGCCGGAAGACGGTCTGGAAAAACTGCTGGCCAAGCTGAAAGATACTCGCGTTGCCGGTAAGCAGCTGAAGCTGCGTCGCTACCGCGAAGATTGATCCGCCCCTGGGCTGATTGATCGCACATAAAAAATCCCCGACTGGTTCGGGGATTTTTTTTGCCTGCTCAATCTAGGGTCAACCCCCAATCAAGTGTGGGAGCGGGCTTGCTCGCGAATGCGGAGTGTCAGTCACTAAATTTGTTATT
>NZ_JANLGL010000373.1:0-3142 GCF_024655625.1 Pseudomonas sp. 18.1.10 | reverse complement strand
CAATACATCTGGTGACTGACACTCCGTCTTCGCGAGCAAGCCCGCTCCCACACAATCCCGCTCCCACATTTTGATCTTCGCTGTGCTCATGTTCAGCTTTTGCCATAATGCCCGCGCTTTCACACATATAGGCCCGACATGCAGGAAAACGCCCCCACCCCCACCAAAGACACCGCCCCCACCGGCACCCAGACCCTGCTCCGTGGCCTGGGCGTGGTGCAGGCGGTGGCGGCCGGTGCGCGGGATCTCAAAGAGATCGCCAAGCGCATCGGCACCACCCGCAGCACCACCCACCGCCTGGCCAGTTGCCTGGTGGACGAGCGTTACCTGCGCGTGGTGCCGCAAGTCGGTTACCTGTTGGGGCCAAAGCTGATCGAGCTGGGTTTCCAGGCACGTGAAGAGCTGCCATTGGTGACGCTGGCGGTGCCCTACCTGGACGAGTTGTCGGCGCTGACTGGCGACACCATCCACCTGGCCATTCGCGAATACGACGACGTGCTCTACCTGCACAAGAACCCCGGCCGCAACGGCCCGGAAATGCGCTCGCGGGTCGGCCATCGCATGCCGCTGGCGCGCACCGGTATCGGCAAGGCGTTGTTGTTGGATGACCCGGTGGAAGAGTGGCAGCGCCTGTACGACGTCAGCCAGCCGGCTGCCGGCAAAAGCCTGCAGTGGCCACAGCACCCGGAGCAATCCTGGGCGCAGTTCGAGCAGCGCATGCGCGAATACGTGGTGGGTGGTTTTGCGTTCGATCTGGAAGACAACGAACCGTCGATCCGTTGTGTTGCGGCACCGGTGCGCGATGCCAGCCGGCGAATCGTCGCCGGCATCAGCATCGCCAGTACCGTGCCCTACATGCCGCTGGAAAAAATGGCCGAGCTGATCCCTGTGATCAAACAGGTCGCAGCGCGGCTGTCAGCGGAGTTGGGCGCGAAGGCCTGATCAGACCTTCAAGGTCGCCATGTCGATGACAAAGCGGTACTTCACATCGCCGGCGATCATGCGGCTGTAGGCTTCGTTGATGTTGCGGATATCGAGCATCTCGATGTCGCAGCTGATGCCGTGCTCGGCGCAGAAATCCAGGACTTCCTGGGTTTCGGCAATGCCCCCGATCAGCGAACCGGCCAGCACTTTGCGGCCGAGGATCAGCTTGGCGGCGTTGACGGGTGGCTCCACCGGTTCGATCAGGCCCACCAGAATGTGCACGCCATCAAAGCGCAGCACGTCGAGGTAGGGGTTGAGGTCGTGCTGCACCGGGATGGTGTCCAGCAGGAAGTCGAAGTGCCCGGCAGCGGCTTTCATCTGCTCAGCGTCGGTGGACACGATCACATGGTCGGCGCCCTGGCGGCGGCCTTCCTCGGCCTTGCTCGCGGAACGGGTGAACAGGGTCACCTCGGCGCCAATCGCCTTGGCCAGCTTGATGCCCATATGGCCCAGGCCGCCCATGCCCAACACACCGACCTTGTCGCCAGCCTTGATGCCGTAGTGCTTGATCGGCGAGTACATGGTCACGCCTGCGCAGAGGATCGGCGCGGCGCTGGCCAGGTCGAGCGTGGCTGGGATCTTCACCACGAAGTGCTCGCTGACGACGATGCTGTCGGAGTAGCCGCCCATGGTGTTGCTGCCGTCGACGCGGTCCGGGGTGGCGTAGGTCATGGTCGGGCCTTCGAGGCAGTATTGCTCCAGGTCCGACTTGCACGCGTCGCAGTGGCGGCACGAATCGACCATGCAGCCCACACCGACCAGGTCGCCGACTTTATGCGCGGTGACGTTGGCGCCGACGGCGGTGACTTTGCCGACGATCTCGTGGCCCGGCATCAGCGGGTACACGGCGATGCCCCACTCGTTGCGCGCCTGGTGGATGTCGGAGTGGCACACGCCGCAGTAGAGGATCTCGATCGCCACGTCATCCACGCGCGGGCTGCGGCGCTGGAAGGACATCGGGGCGAGGGGAGTGGTGGCCGACTGGGCGGCATAACCGATGGCGGTGTACATGGGGAAACCTCGCAAAAACAATCACAGGAGAGGCGGCGCATTCTCCGCGCCGGGCCTGGCAGCGGCCATGGCGATTGCTCCGAGTCTCATGCCTATTCGTCCGGAGGTGCCCCGTGTTTGGATTTATGTGTCGCCAGACCTGCGATGATGCTCTCATCCCTTTTTCGCGAAGTTTTTTGCCATGTTGTTGACCCGCCATCTCGACGCCAACGCCACGCTGGTCTCCTTGATCGAGGGGCTGACCCCCTGCGACGGTTTTTCCCCGACCCACCTGCCGGGCGTGAAGGTGTTGCGCGCCAGTTGCGATGTGGCGCGCGGGCCGCAGATCTATGAGCCGAGCCTGATGTTCGTGGCCCAGGGCAGCAAACTCGCCTATCTGGGCCCGCGCACGCTGGAGTATGGCGCCGGGCATTACCTGATCCAGGCCATGCCGGTGCCGTTCGAATGCGAGACGTTTGCCATGGCGCCGGATGCGCCGCTGTACGGGGTGACGGTGGGGATCGACCGCGTGGTGTTGGGCGAGTTGGTGATGGCGATGGGCATTCAGGCTGGCCCGCCGCCGACGGCGCAGACCTTGGAGTCCATGAGTTCAGTGGTGCTCGACGATGCCATGCGCGGTTGCGTCGAGCGGCTGTTGCAGTGCCTGCACGATCCGCTGGAAAGCCGGATCATGGGCCCGGCGCGGGTGCGTGAATTGTTGTTCACCGCGCTGCGCGGGCCGCAGGCGGATGTGTTGCGTGCATTGGTGGAACAGCAAGGGCAGTTTTCACGGATAGCCACATCGTTGAACCACCTGCATGCGCATTTTGACGAGCCGCTGAATATCGAGACGTTGGCCGGGTATGCGCATATGAGTGCGTCGACGTTTCATGAGCATTTCAAGCGCTGCACGTTGTTGTCGCCGGTGCAGTATTTGAAGCGTTTGCGCTTGCTCAAGGCTCAGCAGTTGCTGCTGGTTGAGGGCATGGGCGTGGCGCAGGCGGCGCACAGCGTGGGGTATCAGAGTACGTCGCAATTCAGTCGCGAGTACAAGCGCTACTTCGAGCGCAATCCCGGCGAAGAGCGGGCCGCCTGACTTTTAATGATTCAACACTGGTCAATGTGGGAGCTGGCTTGCCTGCGATAGCAGTGTTGAATTCACCACCGC